>JBFMCB010000007.1:0-38388 GCA_040754915.1 Chloroflexota bacterium
ACTTGGTGCCCCGACAAATGAAGGAAAACGGGTTGAAGGAAGGCGAGATCTCCTTCTCCGATGATGCCTTGTTATCGATCATCCGCGAGCACACGCGGGAGGCCGGTCTGCGCAACCTGGAACGGGCCGTGGCCACGGTGTGCCGGAAGGTGGCCAAGGAGATTGCCCAGGGCAAGGTATCCCACGTGGGCATCACGCCGGAGAAGGTCACGGAGTTCCTGGGCAAGCCGGCCTTCTTCTCCGAGGTGGCTGAGCGCACGGAACAGCCCGGCGTGGCCACCGGCCTGAGCTGGACCCCCGTGGGCGGCGAGATCATTTTCATCGAGGCCACCAAGATGAAGGGCAAGAAGGGCCTCTTGCTGACCGGGCAACTGGGGGAGGTGATGAAGGAGTCAGCCCAGGCTGCCTTGAGCTACGTGCGCTCCCGGGCCCGGGACCTGCGCATCGACGAGGATTTCTTCGAGCACTATGACCTTCACGTGCACATCCCCGAGGGCGCTATCCCCAAAGACGGCCCCTCGGCTGGAGTGACGATGACCACCGCCCTGGTCTCCCTCCTCACCGGTCGCCCGGTGCGGTCCGAGGTGGGCATGACCGGTGAGATCACCCTGAGGGGTCGGGTGCTGCCGGTTGGTGGGGTGAAGGAGAAGGCCCTGGCCGCCCATCGGGCCGGCCTGCGGACCATCATCCTGCCCCGGCGCAATGAGAAGGACCTGGAGGAGCTACCAGCCGACCTGCGCCAGGAAATGAGATTCATCTTGGTGGAGCGTATCGACGAGGTCCTGGCCGCGGCGCTGGAGCCAGTGGCGTTGCCGAAGGAAGAGCGCCGGCGCCAGGAAGCCCCTCTCTTGGCGGAGGCACCCGTGCCCGCGTGAGCAGGCCTTGCACCTATGGGCTGCTTCACGGTATCAAAAAACATTGAGAGACTAGGATGACCGGTACACAGCGGGGAAGGAGCTCCCCCAATCGGCCTCTTACCTGGCGGAAGATGGACCTGCACCTGCACACGCCGGCCTCCGCCGACTACAAAGACAAGGGTGTTACCTATCTTCAGATACTGCAACGCGCTGAGGCCAAGGGGCTGGACATTATTGCCATCACTGACCACAACACGGTGGCCGGCTGCTCGGCCATGCGGGCGGAGATCGAAGGGTTAGAGCTCCTGGAGCGTCTGGGGAGGCTGTCTGAAGAGGAAAAGAAGACACTGGCCGAATACCGGCGCCTGGGGGCTAAAGTCCTGGTCCTGCCTGGCCTGGAGGTGACGGCCACCCTGGGGTTTCACATCCTGGGGATTTTCCCTCCGGACACCTCGATACGCAAGCTAGAGCATCTGCTATTGGGCCTCAACATCCCCGAGGAGAAGCTGGAGTTGGGCTCGGGCGAGGTGGGTGCCACCGCGGATGTGCTCTCGGTGTACCGTGCCCTGGCGGAGGCCGGGGGCCTGGTCATCGCCGCCCACGCCAACTCCAGCCACGGTGTGGCCCTGCAGGGGTTCGACTTCGGCGGGCAGACCAAGATCGCCTACACCCAGGATCGTAACCTCCACGCCCTGGAGGTTACGGATCTGGAGAGCTCGAGCCGCCGCAGCACCGTTGCCTTTTTCAGCGGCTCGAAACCCGAGTATCCCCGGCGAATGCATTGTATCCAGGGCTCTGACGCCCATCACCTGGACCGGAACCCCCGGGACAAGTCCAGCCCCTGGGGGGTTGGCGACCGTGTCACCGAGGTGGCCCTGCCGGAGATCAGCTTTCAGGCCCTGAAAGAGGTCTTCCTGGGCGACGACTTTGCTCGCACCCGGCCTTACCGTCCTGCGGCGGAGGCCCCCTTCGATCACGTCAAGGCCGCGCGGCAGCAGGGGCCCAACATCGTGCAGAGTTTCCACGAGGCTTTCTCCCCCAAGCCCTCTCGCCTGGGCACGATCATCTACGACATCGTAGCCTTCGCCAATACCAATGGCGGCACCGTCTACCTGGGCGTAGGCGCCAACCCCCGCGCGCCGGTTCGGGGCATAGATAGACCGGAGGAGGTCATGGCTCTCCTTCACGACGAGATCCACAAGAGCATCACCCCGCCCATGGAGGTGGCCATGGACGTGAAGACGAGCGATGGTCGCAAGGTCATCGAGATCAAGGTCCCCGGCGGAAAGGAGACGCCCTATGTCCTGAGCACCGGGCAGATCTACGTCCGCCAGGAGTCGGAGACCAGCCTGGCCATGCGCGACGAGATCATCCGGCTGGTGGAGAGGCGATCGGCCCCTGCGCCTTTACTAGGCAAAGAGATGCCGCTTGCCCCCCTGGCCGCCCCCAAGGCGGTGGAGGCCCTCATGCCGGTGGAACCGGTAGCTCTCCTGGAGGTGGCCCCGCCGCGCACTGGCGTGGAGGTCCTGGAGGCTGAGGAGCGGGAGAACGTGACCTACTACACGGTGCAGGACCTGCGCAACGGCAACGTGGTCCGCAACGTCACCCGTTTCTCCGCCCGGCACCTCTGGCATTACGCTATCACTGAGCGCGAGGCGCGCCCCATCCGGGAGGGGGACGTGACGTGGCAGGGGAATATCGGCTTGTGGAAGACCTACCACCGAGCGGGCGTGAAGCGCTACAACCTGGTTCAGCGCGACCGCGAAGGCAAGCTCCACGTGTACTATGGGGTAACGGAAGAGGGCATCCACGGCGAGTGGAGGGTCTTCCTGGAAGGGGAGAGGGCACAACCTCAGTGATCAGGGTCGGCGTCTTAACCGTCAGCGATCGTGGGGCCCGGGGTGAACGGGCCGACGAGAGCGGCCAGATCATCAAGCAAATCGTGGAAGGTCAACTGGAGGCCCGGGTGGTGGAGTACGCCATCGTCCCTGACGAGCAAGGTGAGATCGAGGCCCGCCTCCGGTCCTGGATCGACCTGGGCGGTTTGGACCTGGTGCTCACCACCGGCGGCACCGGCTTCGGCCCTCGCGACGTGACCCCGGAGGCCACCGTGGCCGTGATCCAGCGCCCGGCCCCGGGCCTGGCCGAGGCCATGCGGGCCCGGGGCACGGCCAAGACCCCCCACGGCATGCTTTCCCGGGGGGTGGCCGGCATCCGGGGACAAAGCCTGGTGGTGAACCTGCCGGGCAGTCCCAAGGCGGTCCGGGAGTGCCTGGAGGTCATCCTCCCCGCCCTGCCCCACGGCCTGCGCCTTCTGCGTGGCGAGGCGGCAGAGGCCGAGCACCAGTATCCAGGCAAGACCCGGTAGGACGGGCAGGGCACCCGTTATCTCCCTTTCCCTGGTACCGGTTGCCACATGCCGGCAGGTTTGTCCAAGAGGTTGCTTATTGAACTGGTGAAGAACATCCTAGCGGCTATAGCAGTGGAACGCGCTGCATGCCACGCCCGGAGCAGCCGGTGAGTGGCCAGATGAAAGAGACCTTGCCGGTGGTGGTTTATGTGGCCTCCGGGATGCTGGAAGCCCAGGTGGTCAAGGGCCGGCTGGAAGCGGAGGGCATCCCGGCCATGCTTCAGTACGACAGCTCCGCGACCGTATTCCCCGTGACCGTGGATGGCATCGGCGAGGTGCGAATCCTGGTGCCTGAGCAGCGGGCCCAACAGGCCCGGGAGATTTTGTCTGAGACAGGCTGACTTGTAGGGACCGGCGGCCCCTACCGTTGGACCCCTTCGCTTCCCTCCAGCGCTGCCAAGCCGGCCTGGACGCCGCGCACCATGACCTTGAAGCGCAGATCACGTCGAAAGGGCTACGGATGAAAGAAAGGCTTTCCACCCTGGACCAGCTTACCCTCAGCCTTTTCTGGTTCGCCACTAACTTCCTGTGGGGCGCGCTCCTCATCGTCACCATCCCCAGCCAGGTCTTGCTCATGGTGGGGGATGCGTACAAGGGCACCGGCATGGGGTGGGTCATCGGCACCGGCGCCTTCATTGCCCTGATCTTCCCGCCCCTGGTGGGCGCCCTCAGCGACCGGGCCCGGTTCACCCTGGGCCGCCGCCGGCCCTTTCTCATCGTGGGCGTCCTCGTGAACTGCCTGGCCCTCTTGGGCATGGCCTATTTTCCCCGGGCGGGCGACATGGTCTCGTTCGCGCTCTACATCGTCGCCTTTCTGTTCGTGGAGTTCGGCAATAACGTGGCTACCGCTCCCTACTCGGCCATGATTCCCGACCGGGTGCCGGAGGAGCAGCGCGGCGCGGCCAGCGGCTGGATGGGGCTCATGACCATGCTGGGCACCGTGGGCGGCGTGGCGGTGGCCGGCGCCCTCACCGGCCCATCCACGGTCCTGCTGTATTGGCTCATCATCGGTGTCCTACTGACCGCCATGGCAATAACGGTGTTCGCGGTCAAAGAGGAGCCGGTTAACGAGACGCAGCCCTTCGTCCTCCGCCAGTTCCTGCGGAGCTTCTGGATCAGCCCCAAGGTGTATCCCGACTTTGCCTGGGTCTTCCTCACCCGGCTCCTGGTGATGATGGGCATCTACACCGTTCAAGAGTTCCTCCAGTATTACCTCAAGGACGTCATCCAGGTCTTTGCGGTGCTGGGGAACGTCCTGACCACGGAGCCGGAGGGGGCCGTCGCCGTATTGATCCTGGCGCTTATGGCCGGCGCCATCCTGAGCACCCTGACCGCCGGGGTCCTATCGGATCAGGTCGGGCGCAAGCGCATGATCTACCTCGCCGGGGCCCTCATGTCCCTGGTGGCGGCGGTGTTCATCCTGACCCAGTCCTTCACCATCGCCCTCCTAATGGGCCTCGTCTTCGGCCTGGGCTACGGTGCCTACATGAGCGTAGACTGGGCCCTGGCCTGCGACGTGTTGCCCTCGGCCGATCACTTCGCCAAGGACATGGGTATCTGGCACATCGCCACCGTCTTTCCCCAGGTCATCGCCGTGCCCATCGCCGGCCCCCTCCTGGACAACTTCCAGCGCGTGGGCAAGGCCAGCGGCCACCTGAACCTGGGCTACGTGGTTATCTTCGTCATCGCCATCACCTACTTTGTCCTGGGCACCTACTTCGTCTCCCGGATCAAACGTGCTCGATAGCTACAGGTGTGTCGGTTATCTGGTAGGGTGTAGGCCGGCGGGACGCATGCGGTAACGCCGCCCAGATGAGCGTGCAGGATGAAAACGAAAGTCGCGGCCATTCAACTGGATGCTGCCGAGCTTCGGGATGTGCCCGGAGCCTGGGACCACCTCCGGCCATATCTCCGGGCCGCCGCTGAGGCCGGTGCTCGGCTCCTGGTTTTGCCCGAATACACCGGCCTCTTGCCCTTCGCCGGCCGCCTGGCGCGGGGGCCGGCCAGCTCTCCTGAGCTCGTCCCCGCGATGCAGGCCAGCTACGAGGAGGCGTTTTCCGGCCTGGCCAAGGAGCTCGGGGTTTACCTGGCCCCCGGCACGGTGTTGACCCGGGGCCCCAACGAGGGGTCCTGCTATCACTCGGCCTATCTCTTCGGCCCCCAGGGCCAGGTCATCGGGGTCCAACACCAGACCCACCTTGGGCCTTGGGGCCGAGGCTGGGGCCTTCTTGCGGGCTCGGAGCTAGGGGTCTTCTCCACCGAGATCGGGCGCATCGGTTTCGTCATCGGGAGCGACGTCGGGTATCCCGAGGTGAGCCGCATCCTGTGCCTGCAAGGCGCGAACATGCTGGTTCATCCGGTGGCCACGCGCTATAGTCAGGAGGAGTGGATGGCCCGGCTCTGGCGAGAGGTCCAGGCCAACCAGGTCTTTGGGGTGGAGGCCGCTCTGGTAGGCGGGCTGTGGGAGGCTTCCTTCTGCGGCCGGTCTGCCGTGCATGCCCCGGTGGAGATGACCGAAGGCAATACCGGGCTCCTGGCCTGGGCCCGGGCCATCGACGCCCAGGACACCGTAATGGCCGTGCTGGACTATGGTCGCCTGCAGCAGGTGGTGGACGAATACCCTATCTACGGCCTCATGAACCACCGCCTGTATTCCCGGTATTTCCCGCAAGCCTACGAAGGAGCTGGGAACGGGTGATACCGAGGCTGAAGGGCTGGCTCACCGCTAGTGCTCTTAAGCTGGTGCTTTGGTGGAAGTCCCGCCCGGGCCCGGTGAGGAGCCTCTTGGCCGGCAAGGACTACCCTTTGCTAGTAAAAAAACCCCAAGTCGTCCGAGTCGGGGTGGTACAGCTCAGGCTGGAGCTCATCAGCGACGGCGTCTCTTATGCCAGCAAAATGTACGACCTGGTGCGCCAGGCCGCCCAGGCTGGGGCCCAACTGCTGGTCTTCCCCGAGGAAACAGGCACCCATCTTCTGGGGCTCCTGCCCGGCCTGGAGGCCATGACCCGGGGCAAGGGCCTGGAGGGCGCCCTGGCCGAGATGGGCGGCGTCCAGGTGGCCGATGTCTTTCGGGCGGTGGGGCCCGCCGCTCGGAGGATCTACGAGACCACGTTTTCCGAGCTGACCAAACGCTTCGGCGTCTACGTCGTGGCGGGCAGCATCAACCTGCCCGACCAAAGCGGTGAGCTGTACAACGTGGCCTACCTCTTTGGGCCTGATGGGGGCATCCTCGGCACGCAGCGCAAGACCCACCTGCTCATGATCGAGAAAGAGTGGGGGTTTGGGGCAGGCGATATAGTCCAGGTCTTCCAGACCCCCTTCGCCAGGATAGCCTTTCCCATCTGCATGGACCACACCTACTTCGAGCCCGCCCGCATCGCCTGGCTCCAGGGGGCCGAGATCATCATCGATCCTTCGGCGAACTATGAGGTCTATAACTACTGGAAGCAGGCCCGAGGGGTCTGGGGCCGCATCCAGGAAAACCCCTGCTACGGCATACTCTCTTCCATGGTGGGCGATTTCCTGGGGTTCACCTTCCAGGGGAGGAGCGGCGTCTACCGTCCCCTGGCCATGGACCCCCAGGGTGGGTCCGTCATCGCCGAGGCCCGGAGCGTGGACCGGCAGGAGATCGTAGTGGCCGACCTGGACATGGCCGCCCTCCGGCGGTTCCGCGCCGGCCAGCAGGCATCGCTGAATACGGGGCTCTACCGAAAGTACCTGCCCGCTCTCTATGAGACGTATCGCCAGTCCCAGCGGGAAGGTCGGCGTTCTTTACTAGTGGAGTAAGTCAGAGCGGGCCCAGCGGAGAACGAGAATTGTGCGCCAAACGGCTCAAGTCATATCTTTTGGTCTTTATCTTCTATGCCCTCACCGCGGTCACGATGACCTGGCCCCTGGCGGTCAATCTATCCACCAACATCCCCGGCGGCGGCGTGGATGAAGCCGCTTTTCTTTGGAATCTCTGGTGGGCCCGGCACAGCCTGTTGGAGTTGGGTACAAATCCCCTCTATTCGGACTACATCTTCTTCCCTCTGGGCGCGGACCTGGCCCTGTACACGTCCACGCTTCTCAACGGCCTGGTCTCCATCCCGCTGCAATTGGTTCTGGGCCCAGTGGTGGCCAATAACATCCTTCTGTTCCTGCTCCTGGCCCTGTCTGGCCTCGGCATGTATCTGTTGGCGCTGTGGGTCCTGCTAGAGAAGGGACTCCCCTCAGGAGTAAGCCTGGGCGGTTCTCTTCTGGCTGGCCTGGTCTATGCCTACGCCGGAGGCAAGCTAGCCTACGCCGCCCTGGGCCAATTCAATTACACGAGCCTCTGCTGGCTTCCCCTCTTCGTGCTCTTCTTTCTGAAGTTGTCTCGAAAGGGGGTAGCCTCTGGCGGGGTAGCTCCAGACTCCCGGTGTCTGGCAGACACCGGGAGTCTCCCCTGGCCGGTTTTTTTACTAGCAAAGTGGCGCCACGGAATCCTGGCTGCCCTTTTCGCCCTCTTCGCCGCCTACACTGAGCTGAACTTCCTGCTCTTCCTGGTGCTCTTCGTCGCCCTGTACTTGCTCTTTGAGCTCTGGGCCCATCGCCGGCGGGGGCTGACCTGGCTCTCGTGGGGGCCCTTCTTGGTCCTGGGCCTCGTCTTTAGCCTGGGCTTCGCCCCGCTGCTCTTGGCAGTGGTGGGGGCCACCAGGGCCCAGGGAGACTTGCTCCTCAAGGGCTGGGGCGGCGCCGAACGCTATTCCGCCGATCTTCTGGGCCTTTTCATCCCCAACTCCCTTCATCCGCTCCTGGGGAGATGGGCCCAGGGCGCCACGGAACGCTTCACCGACATCAACTTCTCCTTTATGGGATACACGGTTCTCATCCTGGGCCTGGCAACCATGCTCAAATGCTGGCGGCGAACGCGCATCTGGGGACTTTTGGCCCTATCCTTCTTCCTTTTGTCCCTGGGCCCGGTGCTTCATATCAACGGCCAGTGGGAGTTTGACCTGGACGGCCTCACGGTGAACCTGCCCCTGCCCTATCTGCTCTTGCATTACCTGCCCTTCGTGCAGGGCGCCCGCATCCCCAACCGTTTTGGCATCATGCTCTCCATGGCCCTGGCGGTGGTCGTGGCCTACGGCGCCGCGCAGCTCCTGGCCCGGGCCCGCGGCCTTCTTTTCCGAAGCGCGGTCACTGGCGTTCTGGCCGCCCTGATCCTCTTCGAGAACATGGTCGTGTCCTTGCCTCTCACCGACGTCGGTCCACCTCCCATCTATAGGGCCATGGCCGCCATCCCTGGCGATTTCACCGTCCTGGAGTTGCCGGTGGGCTGGCGCCACGGATTCGGGCGCCAGGGCGAGGAGAGGACGATCCTCCAGGCCTATCAGGCGGTCCACCAAAAGAGGCTTCTGAACGGCAATACGTCTCGTGTCCCAGATTTCACGCTGGAGTACTTCTCCCGTTTGCCAGTGATCAGCACGCTCTTGAGTCTTCAGGATGGCAAGGAGCTAGATCCGGCCGTGGCCCAGTTCGACCGGGCGGTAGCGGAAGAGGTGCTGAGCTTTCTGGACGTGGGATATGTGGTGGTCCATTCGCCCCTTGCGGGTTCGTCGGCAGAGGAGTACCTGAGGTCTATCGTGCCGATGGAGTTGGTGGACCAGGGACAAGCGAGGGTTAAGGTCGACCGGTGGCGGTATGACTCTGGCAGCCCCTGGGTGGAGCGGATCACCGAGACCGTGAAGTGGGCCGGCTACCGGGTTCGCCGGCCCGGGTCGGGCTCCACCTCGGCCATCGACTTCGGGACAGCCCTGTCGTCCCTCTACCGGGGGGAGGGTTGGTCCTGGAACGAGGAGGGCGGTGGCGTTGACTTCAATTGGGCGGTGGCCGGGGAGTCCTGGGTGATGTTCCGGGAGGTGCATCCGACCGGGCTCTGGCTCAAGCTCAGGGTCGCGCCCTTCGTCTACCCCGGATCTCCACGGCAGCACATGAGGGTGTGGATCAACGGCCAATTCCTTGGGCAAGTGGAACTGGAGGATACCTGGAAGGTGTATTCCCTGGAGGTGCCCGGCCGATGCCTGAGAACGGGCATCAATCGGCTGAGATTCGGCTTTTCTCACCTGGCTTCGCCCCGCCAGGTCATTGGCAGCGATGACCAAAGGAGCCTGGCGATGGCCTTCGACTGGATCAGGTTTGAACGCCATGAATAGCAAGCGCCCTCTGCCGGTCGAAACAGCAACGGCCCTGCTCATGGTGGCGGTCTCGCTGGTTATCTACCTGGTCACCGTGGCCCCCACCGTCCTAGAGGGGGATAGCGGGGAGTTCCAGTTCGCCGCCTACCTCCTGGGCATTGCCCACCCCACGGGCTATCCGCTCTATTTGCTCCTGGGCAAGCTCTGGACCCTGGTGATCCCGGTGGGAGATGTGGCCTACCGGCTGAACCTGCTCTCCGCCGTCTTCTCCGCCCTGGCGGTGGGGGTGCTCTATCTCCTATTGCGCCATTTGGCACTGGGCCGTGCCTCCTCCATCCTCGCCGCTTTGCTACTTGCTTTCTCTTCAACGTTTTGGTCCCAGGCGGTTCGGGCCGAGGTCTATGCTTTGAATGCTTTTTTTGTAACCCTTTTGCTTTATCTCGCCCTGCGCCTGACCTCCCGTTTCCCATCTAGTTTGGACACCTGGAAGGTGTCTAGGTCCCGTTCCACCTTCCAGGTGTCCAAGCTTTTTTTCTTATTCGCTTTTCTCTTCGGGCTCAGCCTGACTCACCACCACACCATGTTGTTGCTCGTTCCCGGCTTTGCCCTGTACCTGTGGCCGTGGTTTTCTTTGCTAGTAAAGAAGCGAACCTATGCCGCCACTCTCTTCCTGTTTGTTTTACCAGCGGCTTTGTACCTTTACGTCCCCCTGCGCGCCTCGGACACCCCGTACCTGCGCTTTCCCATCGGCACCGGGCCGCCGTTGGTCCTGTACCAAAACACCCTCTTTGACTTCTTAAAGCTGGTCACCGGGAGTGTCTTTCGTGGCAGCCTGGAGGCGGCCGCCGGAAGCCGCCTGGGGGAGCGCCTGGCCCTGGCCGGGGGCCTCTTGCTCCGGCAGTTTGGCTGGGCGGGCCTGCTTTTGGGCCTGCTGGGCTTCGCACGGAACCTCCGGACCGATCGTCGGATCTGTCTCCTTCTCCTCCTGACGTACTTGTCTACGGTGGCCTTCTGCCTGGTCTACTTCATCGGCGATATCGGCGATCTCTTCACGCCCTCGTACCTGGTCTTCGCCCTGTGGCTCGGCCTGGGGATTCAGGGCCTCCTGTCGTGGGTGAAAGGAACCGCGCCTGCCCGCCTCTTTGGCGGGCCTGCCCGGAGGGCAGGCGGGGCCGCCCGCCAAAGCGCCTCCGTTCTGGCCGTTCTCCTATTAACGCTCCTGCCCTGGGGTGCCCTGACCGCTAACTTCCTAGCGAGCGACTTGAGCCGCCAGGTTGGATATCGCTCTCGGTGGGAGAGCCTTCTGACTCAGCCGGTGGAGCGTGGCGCCATCCTGGTGAGCAACGACCGGGACGAGATCATGCCCCTGTGGTATATGCAATACGTGGAGAGGCGCCGCCCAGACTTGGTGGGCCTCTTCTCGTTGATCAGCCCGGAGCCAGCGTTTAGCAACGTCGGCCGCCTAGTGGAGAGCGTATACGGCAAAGGCAGCCCGGTCTACCTGGTGAAACCGATGCCCGGCCTGGAGATCAAGTACAATATGGTGGAGAGGGGAGGCCTGGTCTCGGTGGTGAGCCCGGCGGTGGGCGAGAGGCCCGCGCCGCAGCTCTCGCTGGGAGCGGTCCTGGGCGAGGCCATAGAGCTGGTGGGGAGCGACCTGGAAGGCGGGCGGTCCGGCGCCACAAAGCTGATCCAGCCCTCGGAGAAGCTCGTGGTCACCCTGTATTGGCGCCCTCTTGAGACCATCTCCGGAGACTACGAGTCCTTCGTCCACCTGGTAGACGGCCAGGGCTTGCCCCTGGCCCAGAGCGACCACCGTCCCGGCGGGGTGTACTACCCCACCTCCCTGTGGCAGGCCGGGGAATACCTCCGGGACGAGCACGCCCTGGCACCGGCAGCACCTTTGGCCCCCGGGGTCTACACCCTGAAGGCCGGCATGTACTCCAAGCCATCGTTGCAGCGGCTGGCTGCGCGGGGCTCTGGGGAGGATGCCGTGGTGGTGGGCCGGGTCCGCGTGCTCGCTGGTCCCGTGCCGGTGGCGTTCCAACCCCGGTTCAAGAGCGACCTGGAGCTGGAGGGCAAGATCGCCTTCCTGGGGTGGGATTGGGAGCCCGGCTCCTTCCGGCCAGGAGAGGATTTCCGGCTGATCCTGTACTGGAGGGCTCTCAAACCCCTGGACAAGGACTACACCGTGTTCGTGCACGTGCTGGATGCCGCTGGGAACATCGTCGCCCAGCGGGACCGCCAGCCCGAGGGCGGTGCCCTGCCCACCTCGGTGTGGGAGGTCGGTGAGGCAATGGCGGACCGGATGGAGGTTGCCCTGCCGGCCTCGCTGCCGGCAGGCTCCTACTGGGTCGTCGCGGGCATGTACTCCCTGGCCGACATGAAACGCCTTGTTGTCCTGGACCCCCAGGGCCAGGCCCAGGGAGACCGCCTCTGGCTCGGCAGCCTGGCCCCGGCGCCGCGCTAGGCGACGGCGATCTGGCGAAGACCCACCTAAATTGGCACGACTTGATGCTTGACAAGTCCTAAAAGAGGTTGTATACTGGCCTAAGTGGATAAATAAGCTCAACTTTATCGCATTCAGCCAGGAGCGAGATGCAGCTCAGCCGTGCCGCCGACTATGCTGTGAGGGCGATGTTAGACGTGGCCAGCCAGGGTGCCGGGGCGGTGGTCCTCACGCGGGAGATCGCCCGGCGCCAGGACATCCCTCTTCCCTTCCTGGCCAAGATCATCCCGCGTCTTGGCCAAGCCGGGCTTCTGCACACCTACCGGGGGGCTCTAGGCGGCGTGGCCCTGGCCTGCCCGGCCAGCGAGGTCAGCCTCCACCAAATCATCGAGGCGGTGGAGGGCCCCATAGCCCTGAACCGCTGCACCATCCGCCCCGGCGCGTGCCCCCGTGATACCTTTTGTGCCGTCCACGCCGTCTGGGCCCAGGCGCAGACGGCGCTAAATCGTTTGCTGGACAGCGCCTTGTTGTCTGATTTGGTCCAGCAAGGAAGGGGCGAGCCAGCGCTCTGCCGGCAGGAGGGTCTTGAGAGATGAAACGAGGGGAGGGGTGGTACATGGGGAGAGAGTGATGGAAAGGCAGGGTCTAGGCGCTTTCCCACCGCCTGGAGAAAACCCTTGTTGTTGGGGAAGATCCTGGGCTAGACCCTTTTTGTACCTGGTCTATGCCCTTTGTTAGGAGGTACTAACTATGCCACCGATTGAGGTTCCCATCCTGGGCCGGAGCGGGCTGGTGGCCATTATCGCCCTGCTTCACATCCCGTTCTTCGTTAACTTCGTCATGGGTGCACCCCTTCTGGCCGTCATTAGCGAGTACATCGGGCTTAAAAGGGGAGACCCTAAGTACGACCGCTTCGCCCGCCATCTCTCGTACCTGGCCCTGGTGACCGTGGCCATTGGAGCCCTCGGAGGGGTGGGCCTGGTGGCCACCAACCTTGGGCTCTTTCCCCGCTTCTTCGCCTTGGGCGCCAACATCTATTTTTGGCCCCTGGTGCTGGAGCTGCCAGCCTTCCTCATCGAAGCCATCTTCATCGCTGCCTACCGCTACACCTGGGAGTCCCTACGGGAGCACCGGGGATGGCACATGGCCCTGGGTCTCCTGGGAGCCATGGGGGCCTGGGGGAGCGGCTTCATCATCAATGGCCTGGCCTCCTTCATGCTGACCCCTGGTCATTGGGTGCAGACCAAGGCCCTCCTGGATGCCTGGTTCAATCCCTCCATGTTTCCCTCCTTTCTCCATCGCGCCCTGGCCGCCTTCTCCATAACCGGCTTCTATGCCATGATCTATGCCCTCTTCATGGGTGCCCAGGCCAAGACGGCCCCGGAGCGAGACTACGCCGCCTGGGGCCTGCGCTACAGCGGCCTGTGGGCCGTGATATCCACCGCCCTCCAGTTCGTCCCCGGGGTCTGGTACCTGATCGCCCTCCAGCAGGCCACCGTGCCCAGCGTGGTCCCTAAGTTCCTGGGAGGCGAGCTGGCCTTCCCCTGGTTTGGCGGCATCATCCTGGCGGCCGTGGCCATCCTCCTGGCCTTCTTCCTGGCCGTGCAGAGCCCCCAGGTTGGCCTGAAGGGGTGGGGGCGGGGGTTTCTGGTCCTCTCGGTGTTGTTGATCATGATCACCACCGCCTTTATGGGCTTTAGCCGGGAGCGAGCTCGCAAGCCCTACCTGGTGTACGGGGTGATGTACGCCAACGAGATGCTGGTGGCTGCCCCTTCCCCAACCCCCACGCCCACCGCCGTTACCTTGCTCCCGGAAGGCAAAGCCGTGTTCGCCAAGAGCGGGTGCACGGCCTGCCATTCCCTGGGCGGCCAAGGCGCCGCCGTGGGTCCGGCCCTGGACGGCGTCGGCAAGAAAATGGATGCCGGCCAGTTGGCGGCCTCCTTGAAGGTCCCTCCAAAGGGGATGCCTGCCTTCTCGGGTACCCCCGAGGAGTTGAAAGCCCTGGCCGAATTCCTGAGCGGCCAGTAGAAGAGAGGGGAGATAAGAATGCAACCGATCCAGGTTCCCATTCTGGGCAATAGCTGGTTCATAGGGGTGGTCGCCCTGGTGCACGTCCTTCTGGTGACCATCGGAGGCGTCGCGCCGCTGGTGGCCTTCATCGCGGAGCAACAGGGCCTGAGAAAGGGCGATGAGCGCTACCGTCGCCTGGCCAAGGCCATGGTCCTCATCGTCCTGGAGGTGGCCGTCATCGGGGGCATCTTCGGGAGCGGCCTGGTGGTGGTCCTCATCGGCCTCTTCCCCCAGGTGCTCCTGTTGGTGGTCAATGTCTTTTTCTGGTTCCTGGTACTGCAGCTTTTGGCCTTCATCGCCGGCCTGGGCTTTCTCTTCGCCTACCTCTACACCTGGGAAAGGCCCCAGGGGCTTCATCGGGCCTTTGGGGCAGTGGCGGCGGCTTTGCCCTTGATCGTCATGGTGGTTTTCAGCGCCGGCTCGGCCTTCACCAACACGCCGGGGCGCTGGGCCCAGAGCGGCGCCATCCTGGCGGCCGTCTTCAACCCCACGGCCATCCCTTCCCTGTTACACCGGATAGTGGCCGGCTTCTCCCTCACCGGCTTCCTCATCGTGGCTTATGCCCTGTATAAGGGCCGGCGAGCCTCCGGGGAGGAGCGGGGGTACTACGGATTCGCCCTGGGCTATGGCGGCCGCTACGCCGTCTATGCTACGATCCTCCAGGTGATCCCAGGGGCCTGGTTCCTGTTCTCGCTGCCGCCGGAGGCCCAGCGCAAGTTCCTGGGCGGCGAGCTGCTTTTGCCCTGGGGCCTGGCCATCGTCCTGGCCATGGTGGCGGTGGCCCTGGTCTATGGCTATACCCGGGAGGTGAAGCGGGGCCTGGCCGCCAGGGGAGTCCTGGCCCTGGCCGTGGTCCTCGTGGTGGCCACCACCTGGCTGATGGGCTACAGCCGCTCCCAAGCCCGGGGTTCTGACCTGGTTTACGGCGTGATGAACCAAAAGGGGGACCTCACGAAGGCGCCGCCGGCCTATCTGGCACCGGCGGCCGCCAGCGGCGAAGCCCTATACGCGGCCCGGTGCGGTACCTGCCATCCGGGCCTGGCGGGGGACCCCTTTGAGCGGGCCAAGAAGTACCCGGACGATGCCAGCCTGGCTGCCTTCCTGAAGGATCCGGCGAGCAAGGGCATTTCGATGCCGCCTTTCGTCGGCACCGAACAGGAGCTGCGAGCGGTGATCGATTACCTGCGGCGCCGCCCAGGATAATAGAGCCACATCACTTACTTTACTCGCTCGCTTTGGAGGATCGCCCATGGCGGCTGAAGGGCGGACGGCCCAGATCGTGGTGCAGGAGGGGCACCTCTGGCTATCGCTGGGGGGTGAGCCGTGGCGGGAGTTGCTCCTGGGCGAGCTGCCAGAGGCCTTCGTCGCCTGGCAGAGGGAGGCCCGCCTGGCTCTCTTCCGCCAGCTCCTCTCGGGCCAGGGCCATCCGGCCCTCTTCGAAGCCCATCTGCCCATCCTGGCCACCTGGGCCAAGGAAGAGGCGGGGATACCATCGCTGGGCAGGACAGGTGCCTGGCCCTTCCCTAACCTGGCCGCCAAGGGCTTCGGCCTCTTGCCCCGGCCAGAGGCATTGGCGGGCTGGACGGCAAGCCTGGAGGCGACCCTGTTGGAGACGAAGGGGATGCCCTGGGACCGGAGCCTGACCCGGCGGATCCAGGCCGCTCAGGCTTTCTACAGTGACCCTGAGGCGGTCGACCCCCACTGCCTGGGCGGTTTGGAAATCTTTGAAGGGACCACGTTCAGCAACCTTCAGGCTAATCCCCTGGCCTCGCTGCTCTTCGTGGGCGGCGGGCCCGAGTACCGGAGCTTCCAGATCGACGGTGCAGTGGAAACGGTCACCGGCGATGACCCCCGCTACCGCTTCCTGCGGGCGATGCGGGGGCTCTTCGAACAGGAGCGCTTCCATTTCCAGCAGGCGGGTTACCCCTGGGGCTACGTTTTCTGGGTGGTGGAGGTGCGAGACAAGTCCTTGAGGCGGCGTGGTTAGCCTTTGATGGTGGGAATATAAGGAGACCTATGTACCAGCGTATCCTGGTTGCCCTGGATCACTCGCCCTGGTCCAACTACGGGGTTGACCTGGCCCTGGGCCTGGCCGCCCGGTTCGGGGCTCGCCTCCTGGGCATTCACGTCTACGCCGCCCGTCTCCACGACCGGCGCTTTCGCCAGATGGAGCCGGGGCTGCCGGAACGCTACCAGAGCCAGGTGGAGCTGGAGCGCCTGCGAGGCACCCACGATGACCTGATCACCCGGGGCCTGGCTCTGATCTCCGACTCGTACCTGGAGGTGATGGCGGAGAAGTGTCGGGCCCGGGGGCTTCCCCTGGAGTGCCAGGCCCCGGAGGGGAAGAACTTCGAGATGATCGTCCGCGCCGCCCGGGAGAGCCAGGCCGATCTGGTGGTCCTGGGGGCCTGGGGCTTGGGGAGGATAGGGGATAAGGGTTACGGGTCAGAGGCTAGAGCGGGAATCGGCAGCGTCTGCCAGCGAACCGTGCGGCAGACACGTTGCGATGTCCTGGTGGCCAAGGCCGGCGCGCCCCTGGAGGGCGGGGGCATCCTGGTGGGGGTGGACGGAAGCGCCAACTCGGTGGGGGCGGTTCGCAAGGCGGTGGGCCTGAGCAAAGCCTTCGAGATGAGCCTGGAGGGCATCGCCGTGTTCGATCCCCTCTTCCACAAGGTGGCCTTCCAGGGCTTGGCCGGGGTGCTGTCCGCTCAGGCGGCGCAGGTGTTCAAGTTCCAGGAGCAGGAGAAGCTCCACGACGAGTTGATCGACGACGGCCTGGCCAGGATCTATGCCCAGGACCTGGAACGTGTCTCCCTCCTGGCCCAGGGGGAGGGGGTGGCCATGAGGACGACCCTCCTGGCTGGGAGGCCACACCTCAAGATCGCCGAGCACGTGGAGAAGACCCGCCCGGCCCTCCTGGTGGTGGGCCGCTACGGGGCTCACCGCAGCCAGGGGCTGGACATCGGCTCCGTTACCGAGAACCTGCTGCGCCTGGCCGAGACCAATATCCTGATCGTGGGCGAGCCCGGCGATGGCCAGGCGGGGCTGCCAGAGCTAACCCGCCCGGTGGAGGCGCCCCTGCCCTGGGATCCCGAGGCCGAGGCCCGACTGGACAACGTGCCCCCCTTTGCCCGGGGCATGGCCCGGAAGGGGATCGAGGACTACGCCCGCCAGCACGGCTATCCCCGTATCACCCTGGATGTCTACCACCAGGCCCGTCGGAAGTACGGCATGGGGTCAAATGAATAGGGAAGTGGACTAGAGCACGTATTTTGGAGATAGAGGTGGCTGTGGTGCCAGAAGCCAGAGTTATCATCCTCAAGAAGGTCAAGCCCCTGGCGCCGGATTTTCATCGCCACATCATCAAAGGGCAACTGCCAGGGAAGACGGTGTGTGTTGGCGAGCGCTACCAGGTGTACCAGGTACAGGAGACGGTGCCGGCGGGGCCGGTATTGGTTACCGAGAGGACGGAGTTCGAGTTCGCTGAGGATGGATGCCGTTGAAACCTATGGCCTGACCAGGCTCTACGCCGCCCATAGGGGCATCGAAGGCGCCACGCTCCGCTTGGCGCGCGGGGAGGTCTTCGGCTTCCTGGGCCCCAATGGCTCCGGCAAGTCCACTCTTTTGGGAGTGCTAGCCACGCGTCTGGGGCCTCGGGCCGGGAGTTTCCGCATCCTGGGGCACGACGGGGCGCGGGAGCCGGCCGCCATCCGCCGCCTCATCGGCTATCTCCCCGAGGGGACTGCCCACTGGGGCACTCTTTCCGGGTTTCAGAACGCCTGGTTCTTCGCCCGGGCCTATGGGCTGGGCCAGGCCGAGGCCCGGGCCCGCCTGGAGGGGTTTTTCACCTGGGCTGGGCTGTGGGACCAGAGAGGCGCCCCGGTCGAGACCTATTCCTATGGGATGAAGCGAAAGCTGGCCCTCCTGGAGGCCCTGGTTCACCTGCCGCCGGTCCTCTTACTGGACGAGCCTACGCTGGGCCTGGACTACGCCTCGGAGGTGGCCCTGCGGGCCCGGCTGGCGGAGCTGGCGGCGGCGGGGACCACGGTCCTCATCGCCACCAACGACGTCGCCCTGGCCCAGGCCGTATGCCACCGGGTGGCCTTCCTCCACCGGGGTCGGGTGGCTGAAACAGGCCGGCCTGGCGACTTCCTGGCGGCCCTGGGGGGCCGCGTGGAGATCGCCCTGACCCTGACCCAGGCGGTTGACCCCGCTCTCCTGCGGGGCTTGCCGGGCGTGGAGGCGGTTACCTTCCAGGAGGGCGGGCCTCTGGTGGTGGCCATGGACCGGCCTGGGCTCTTGGCCGATGTGGTGTCGGCGGTCACCGCCGGAGGCGGACGCATTGCTCACGTTAGGGTGAGGGAACCCGACCTGGGGGACGCCTTCATCCGGGTGACCGGAGAGTCGATGGCTGGTGGGCGATAACCAAAACCAGGCCCTAAGCCTCAATGTTCGCTCCGGCCTTGGCATCGGGCATTGGGTGTCGAGATCTGCACCATGCTTCCTTCTACTCTCTGGCAGAAAGAGTTGGCGGAAACCTTCGCCAGCAAGCGCTCGTTGGCCATCAAGCTGGCCTTTCCCCTGGCCCTGGCCGGGCCTGTGATCATCGCCTCTCCGCCGCCGGCGGTGACGGCTGGGGCGGTGGCCTTTCTGGTGCTCTTCGTTGGGGTGTTTGGCTCGGCGGTGGGGTTGGCTCAGGAGCGGCGAGAGGGTATCTGGCAGCGAGTTATGCTGACACCTCACTCCCCCGGGCGGCTCTTGGCCGAGGTGGTGCTGGCGAACGCCGCCGTGGACCTCTTGCAACTGTCGCCGGTCTTCGCCATCTTCCTTCTGCGTTTCCGCCCCTCTACCCCATGGCTTGTGGCCGTCTTGGTAGGCGGCGTGGCAGCCACGCTGGTGGCCGGTCTCCTGGGGGTGCTCCTGGCCTCGGCGGTGGAGGGTTCAGGCGAGGTGCATCTCTATGCGGCGGTGCTGGTCTTTGCCCTTGCCGGGCTATCGGGCCTCTTCTTTCCGCTGCGGGCGGAGAACGCCTGGCAGGTAGCGGTGGCCCGGGCCAGCCCTTTCACCTACCTGGCACAGGCCCTACTGGGCGCCGAGGGCGGGCCAGCCCTTTTTGGCCCCCTGGACTCGGCCCTCTCCCTTGGGCTCCTATCCGCCGGGCTCCTCGGCGTAGCCCTGTTGGCCGCACCACGGCTTCTGCGGCTGCGGGACTAAGGTACTTTGCCTTTAGCTCTTGACATTTCCCTTGATATGGCTTATACTTCTGGCGTTAAACCCTCAGAAAGGAGAGAGCACTGATGCTAAACGGAGTGGCTGGCATCTGCCGTATTCGCTTGCCGCTTGGCGGCGCTGACGCTTTCGGTGTCGCATTGTGCCCATCTCCAGGTTGACATAAGTACCATTGAGCCGTGGGCCAATGCGCAGGATAGCGCGAAATAAAAGGTCCACGGCTTTTTTGTTGCCTCTTTCAACGGGCGTTCACCCCTGAAGACCAACCGCTGGCCAAGCACCCGAGCCGTGGACCCCCAGCCACGGCTTATTTTATCCTCAAGGAGAGCCCTATGGACGACTTGGCGTTGGTGGTTGATGGGGCGACCAAAAGGTTTTACTCCGGCTCCTGGAAGGGATGGCCAATCCCCGGCCTGGTCCCCCGGAACGGCAAGGCCAGAATGGTCACCGCGGTGGACCAGGTGAGCTTCTCGGTGCGGCGCAACGAGATCTTCGGCGTCCTGGGAGCCAACGGGTCGGGTAAGTCCACCCTCATCCGCTTGATCGCCACCCTGCTCATCCCGGACCAAGGGCGGATCAGCGTCTTCGGCCTGGACGTGACCAGGGAAGAGATGCGGGTGAAGAAGCTCATCAACCGGGTGTCCGTGGACGCCGCCTTCTTCAAGAAGCTCTCGCCCATGGAGAACCTGATGTACGCCGCCCGGCTCTACGACATGGACACTCGCTCTGCCCGTAAGCAGGCAGTGGAGATATTGAACCAGTTGGGCATCATGGCGGAGAGCATCTATAGCCCCCTGGAGAACATGTCCCGGGGCATGCAGCAGAAGGTGGCCATCGCCCGGGCCTTTCTCACCGCGCCCATCCTGCTTCTCCTGGACGAACCCACCACTGGCCTGGACCCCCGCTCCCGGCGCGACGTCCAGGAGTTCATCCTGAACTTGAGAAGATCCCACGATGCCACCATCGTCCTCACCACCCACGACATGGAGGAGGCCGACCGGCTCTGCGATCGCATCGCCATCATCGATAACGGCCGGGTGGTGGCCCTGGACACGCCCCAGGGCCTGAAGGCCCTGGTGGCCTCCGGCAACGGCCGCGACCCCACCCTGGAGGACGTCTTCATGGACCTCACCGGCAAGAGCCTCCAGGAAGAAGGCGAGAGAGAGGGATAGAAGGAAATGTCAATGACCACTCTGGGGCATGAGCTGAGGGTTTCCTACGCTTTTGTGGAGCGCAATTTCAACCTGGTGAAGCGTTACTGGGGTTGGGAGGTGGTCTGGCTCGTCTACTCGGTGGTGAACGCCCTCTCCATCACCTACATCGGCGCGGCCATGGAGCGCATCTCCGGCGCCCGGGTGGACACCAGCTACCTGGTCCTTTTCCTGATGGTAGGCACCCTGGTGTGGCACTACCTGGCCGTGGTCTTCGACAGCGTGTCCTCCATGATCTCCTGGGAGCGTTGGGAGGGCACCATCGAGTACACCTTCATGGCCCCGGTGAAGCGCCTGACCCAGATGCTGGGCACCTGCGTGTTCTCCATCGTGTACGGCATGCTACACACCGCCGTCATCTTGATTGTGGTGGCGTTCTTCTTTAAAATAGACCTGAGCCAGGCCAATCTCCTGGGCGGCGTCCTGGTGCTCCTGGCGGGGAGCCTCTCTTTCATCGGCATGGGCGTTATGGCCTCGGTGTTGCCGCTCTTGTTTACCGAGCGTGGTGCCCAAATGACCAACGTGATCCAGGCGGTGCTGCTATTGATCTCTGGGGTGTACTACCCCATCCAGGCCTTGCCCGACTGGCTGCACCCGGTGGCCCGGCTTTCGCCTGCCACCTATGTCCTGGAGGGGATGCGCCAGAGCCTCTTGCACAACGCGGGCCTCGCTTCCCTTTGGGGATTCGTCTTGCCGCTGGTGCTGAGCGGCCTAGTGGCCATACCCCTGGGCATGGCTGTCTTCGATTGGGGCGAGCGCTACGCCAAGCGCACCGGTAAGCTCAAGAGAAGCGGCTAAGTTAGGGACGCAGGTATTGAACCGCAGAGCACGCTGAGTTTTCCTGAATCTTGTGGCCGTAGACCACCATTTTCTCTGCGCTCCCAGCGTTCTTGTATACTCGGCGGTGAGAGGAGGCTTTTTTCAGGAAAGTCTATGATCGCTTTTAGAAACTTTCGGACCAGCGATGCTGAGGGCGTCGTGACGCTCACCAATGAGTGCAGCGCGGCTGACCGGCTGGACGAGCCGACCTCCCTGGCCGAGTTCCAAGAGGCAATGATGGCTCCAAATGCCGATTTCGAGAGAGACCTTCTTGTTGCCGAGAGCCAGGGCCACCTGGTCGGCTTCGTGAACCTGTGGATAGAGCCGACGCGCCGGGGTATCCTCAGGCTCCGGGTTCATCCTGGCTTCCGAAACCGTGGGATCGGCACGGCCTTGATGGAGTGGGCGTTGGGCCATGCCGGGGAAATGGATTTGGCCCTGATCGATGCGCCGATCAAGGCCAAGCTCACTGGCCAGCAGGCATTTTTCGGGAGGTTCGGCTTTGCCCCGGAACGCTGCTGGTGGGTGATGCGGCTGGACCTGTCCGGCGAATTGCCTGTGCCGTTGATTCCCGCTGGCTTCGATATCCGAAATTTCCAGGACGAGGGGGACGTGGAAACCCTGACGGCGATCACGAACGTCGCCTTCGCTGAGCACTGGGGCGAACGGGAGTATGCGGTGGACGAGGAGCGTTACTGGACCTCCCGCCCCTGGTTTGATCCCGGACTGGTCTGGTTTGTCCACGAAGCCCGATCGGGCCAGGTGGCGGGATATGCCTGGGCCCGGATCAGGCAAGAGAGGATCGAGCTCACCGGGGACCGGGCGGGGCACATCGGCGAGCTGGGCGTTCACCCCAACTTTCGCCGTCGGGGCCTGGGCCGAGCGCTTCTTTTGTGTGCGGTTGGTGCCCTGAAAGAGCGGGGCCTGGCCGCCGCGGAGCTGGAAGTGGACGGGGGAAACACCAACGCCCTACGACTGTACGAGAGCCTGGGCTTCTTTCAGAAAGATGAGTTCAGGTGGTACCGGAAGAAGATGGCCGGGCATGACCAGGCGGGGGGCAGCGAGCGATGAGCCAAACCGCCGTAATGGTGCGCCTTTTTCGCTGGGACGACCTGCCCGCCCTGTCGCTCCTTTGCCGCGAGGCCGAGGCCGTGGATCAGGTGGGTCGGCCTGGCAACATGGACGAGTTGGCGGAACGCTGGGGGCGGCCCGGCGTGTTACCTGAGGAGAACCTCTTCGTGGCCCAGGTGGGAGAGGAGTACGTAGGGTACGTGGTGGTGCAGGACCACGTTTGGGGCGAATGCCTGGTGGCCGACGGCCAGGTTCACCCCCAGTGGAGACGCCGGGGGATTGGCAGCCGGCTCTTCCTTCGAGCGGTGGAGCGGGCCTGGGAGCGGGGCGGCAGGGCCCTGGACATCGGCGTCCGCCGGGACCGCCCCGCCGCGATGGCCTTTGCCCGGCACCATGGGCTGGAGCACGTGCGCAGCATGTGGCGCATGCGCCTGGAGCCGATAGCTGTGCCCGAGATAGCCATCCCCGCTGGCTACGGTTGGCGGGAGGCTCGGGGCGAGGCCGACGCCGAGGCTTACTGCCGTTCCTACAACGCCTCCTTTGCTTCCCATTGGGGCTTCAACCCCTCCACCCTGGAGGAGGCCGCCCAACGGCTCAAGCCTCGCACCACCAGGACCTTTTTCGCCGTCCGCGACGGCCAAGAGGTGGGGGAAGAGGTGGGTCTTTGTGCCATCTCCCCGCGCCTGGGCTACGTGTCCGGCGCACCGGCCCAGGTGGGCCACATCGGTCCCGTGGGCGTTGTCCCCGACCACCAGAGGCGCGGTCTAGGGCGCATGCTCCTGCTCCTGGCCGTGGCCCACGCCAAGGCCCTGGGCTTGCCCGCGGTGCAGCTTAACGTGGACGGGGAGAACCCGGGCGCCATCCACCTGTACCAGTCCGCCGGCTTTCGTATCGAAGCGGAACTTATGTGGCACCGGAAGTGGCTCGGGCCGTAGCTAAAGTTGCCTTAGGTCATCGTCATTAAAGCCCGGCTGTGTCGTGTTCTAGGGGTGGCTGGAGGATGTTGGGGGGCGAGTTGTTTTAGAAGGGGCTGGCCTGCGGCGCGACGCCGAACCCGTCAGGGCGCCATGGCTGGTGCTGACATCATCATCGTGAGGTGGGACAAATGGAACTGACCATGCGGGCTTTCAGGCCCGCTGACCTGCCCAGGCTAGCGGAACTGATCAACTCCGCCGACCAGGTGGACCGCACCGACACCGCTACCTCCCCCGCCGAGCTGGCCTCCCTGCTGATGGAGCCGGCCGCCGACGTGGAGCACAATTGCTTCCTGGCTGAGGTGGGCGAAACCCTGATCGGCTATTTCCGGGTCCTGCCTTTGTACGGGCAAGACGAGTCACGCATCGTAATCTTGGGCACCGTTCATCCCTCCTGGCGGGGCCAGGGCGTGGGGAGCCGGCTGCTGGAGGCGGGAATCGCTCGGGCCCGGGAGCTCAGGCGCAGTGAAACCACCTATCTCGATGCGCTGAACCGCAAGGACCGGCCGGACTTCGCCGCGCTTTTGGTCTCTCGGGGATTCCGGCCCGTGCGCTACCATTTGAGGATGCGCCGGGATCTCTCAGAGGACCTCCCCGAGCTGCCACTGCCGCCGGGCTTCGTGGTATGTTCCGTCTTGGAGAAGGGCGTGGACCCCAGGGATTCCTGTGCCGCCTTCAACGCCGCCTTCGCCGACCACTGGGGGCACGTGGACTACCCGGTGGAATCCTGGGAATACTGGGCCCGCCAGCCCGGCTACGATCCCCGGGGAGACTTCTTCGCCTATGATGCCCTGGGGAGGATCGCCGGCTTCGTCTACGCCCCTGAGCGCCTGGACCACAACCAGCGAACCGGTGAAAGGGAGGGCGAGATCGATCTCTTAGGGGTGCTCCCGGCCTACCGCCGCCGGGGCCTGGGCCGGGCTCTCCTGGCCCTTGGCTTGAATCATCTCAAAGGGATCGGGATGTCCGCCGCCGAGCTCGGGGTGGACGGCGAGAACCCCAACCAGGCCGTAAGCCTGTATCGGTCGGTAGGTTTCGTAGAGAAGTCGCGCTCCGTGACCTACCGGCTGGAGATCTAGGGAAGCTTCGCCTCAAGCTGACCAGAGCCAGTGGACGATGGAGGGCAGCGCTCATGTGCGGTCGGACCGACAGTCGTGCCGTTCATCGCCCCGGTATCCGGCGTATACCATAGGGCGGCATACCAGACCGTCCGGCGAGGAGTGCCATGATTTCCATAGAAAAGGCCTGTACCTACTACTCCAGCTCCGACGCCGCCCACGACTTCGACCACGTGCTTCGGGTCCTGCGCCTGGCCGAGCGCATCGGCCGGGCCGAGGGCGCTGACCTGGAGGTTCTGCGGGCCGCGGCCCTGCTCCACGACCTGGGGCGGTCCCAGGAACTGGCCACTGGCGAGGACCACGCCTTGCTCTCGGCCGCCCAGGCCCGGGCCATCCTGGCGGCCCAACCTCCGGACCGGGTGGAGGCAGTGGCCTCGGCCATCGCCGCCCATCGCTACCGGAACAGTGTATTGCCCCAGACCCTGGAGGCCCAGGTGCTCTACGACGCCGACAAGCTGGACTCCATCGGCGCCATCGGCGTGGCCCGGTCCTACGCCATCGCCGGCCGGCTAGGACAGCGCCTGTGGACGGAGGTTCCGGCTACCACCATCCTCGACCGGGGTAATCTAAGCCCGGACCATTCACCGGTGCTGGAGCTGGCGGTGAAGCTGGCGAAGGTGAAGGACTCCCTCTATACCCCCACGGCTCAGGCCATGGCCCGGGAGCGCCACGACTTCATGATCGCCTTCTTCGATCGCCTGGGCCGAGAGGTGGCGGGCGATCTGTAGGCGCCTCTCTACCAACCTGCAGGTCCCGCCGGGACCTGCCTGACACCGCTCGAGCGTAGGGACGGCTCTGGGCCCCGGGAGCGTGATATTTCCCTTGAATTGCCTCGGCTTTGTGATATACTACAGCCGGGTAACGCTGAGGTCGCCAATACCACCGTGAGGGCCTCCAGAGATGGGGCAGATCGAACATTTCATCCCCGCCGAAGCGCCGCTCACCCGCGGCGTGCTCGCGCGCTTTCTGCTGCCACTCCCGGCCAACGTCGTCTCTGCCTATCTCCAGGCCTATACCTCCAGCGGCGAGGTGGTGTTGGACCCCTTTTGTCAGGCTGACGTGCTGGTGCGGGAGGCGGCTCGTTCGAGGCGGTCGGCCATCGCCACCGATTTCAATCCCATCGCCACCTTCGTGGCCGAGACCTCCCTGAAACTCCTGGCCCCCAGGGAGCTGGAGGGGGCTTTCAACCGCCTGGGCGATAGCATCAAGCTGCACTCCACCCTGCGCAGCCATCTGACCCAGCTCTACCAGGCCAATTGTCCCCACTGCGGACAGCAGGTCACCGCCCACTATTTCCTGTGGAGCCGCAAGACCGGGCGCCCGGTGAAAAAGCACTTCCACTGCCGGACCTGCCGGGCCTCCCACACCGAGCCTGTAGATGACTTCGACCAGCAGGTCCTGGCACAGGTGGAGACCAGGGGCTTCCATTACTGGTTTGTGCTGGAGCGTTTGGGCCCCCTGGACGACGAGGGCCGCCGGTATGCCGAGCGACTCCTGGACCTGTATACGCCGCGCAATCTCTATGCCCTGGTCACCATCCTGACCAAGATCGAGCAGGTCTTCGAGGAGTCCAGCGACGACCAGCGGGCCCTTAAATTGATGCTTCTGGAATGCCTGGACTACTGTAGCAAGCTCAATTCCCCCGGCGACTACCGGGGGGAGGGGAGGGTGGCGGGCGGGCCCGCCGGCGGTGAGGCCTGGGAGATGGAGGTCTCGCGCCTGGCCTCCCAGGGCGGCCCGGTGCCTAAGCCACCGCCGCTGTTTCTGGAGGTGAACGTCTGGGAGGCCTTCGAGCACGCCTATCGGTTGGTCCGCCATCTGGCGGAGGTGACCAACGCCGAGGCCTCGGCGCTCCGCCTGGCCCGGATGCCGGAGGAGCTCTTTGAGCGGGCACCTGGGGGTGGAGCACTCCCCTGGTCCGAGGGGGCGGCGGTCAGGGGGCTGGTACGACAGGCTTCGCTGCGAAGGCTCAGCGAGGAATTGCCCGCCGAATCGGTGGACCTGGTCTTCACCTCGCCTCCCCGGCCCTCCAGGGGAGGCTTTCTGGCGCTCTCCTATCTTTGGTCCGGATGGCTTTTCGGCAAGGAGGCGGCCTCCGTCTTCCAGCCCGAGACATTGTTCCACGCCCGCAGCCCCAGCGACTGGGATTGGTACTACAAGGCCATGGCCCTGAGCCTGCGCGCTCTCTTCAAGCTGCTCAAATCCGAGAAGCGAGCCGTCTTCTACCTGCCGGAGGCCCAGGCCGCCCACGCCAACGCGCTGATCCTGTCGGCGGTGGCGGCGGGATTTCTCCTGGAGAGGGTCGTCTTCCAACCGTCCGGCGCCTCCAGCGGCCAGGTGCCCCAGGCCGGTTGGTACTACGTGGTGGTCACCAAGCCTAGCATGGAAAAGCGAGTGCTGGACCTGAAGGAGCCCAGGGAGGGAGCCAAGCCCTCCTTTGACGATCTAACCAAGATCGCCCTGCAGGCTACCCGGGAGATCATCGCCCGGCGAGGCGAGCCCCTGGCCTTTCCCTGGCTCAATCTCTCGATCTATCTGAAGCTGGCTGAGGTCGGCCTCTTGAAGAAGATCGTGATGGTGGAGTGGGAGGACTACTCGCCCCTGGAATACCTGCGGGACTCCATCGAGAAAGCCCTGGAGAAAGGGCTCAAACGAGACCTGGTGAAGCTGGAGTGGCAGCCAGGGGCGACCCAGGCCCTTTGGTGGCTGGCCCGACCCGACTACTCCGTTAGCCCGGTGAGCGATCAGGTGGAGTGGGCGGTGTATAACGTGCTCTCCACCGCCCAGCTCACCACTCACCAGGCGGTGGAGAGAGTGGTCTATTCCCTCTTTCCCGGCCCTCTCACTCCGGAGAGCGAGCTCATCCAGCGCTGCCTGGAGTCCTATGGCCGGCGCATCTCCGCCACTCACTGGCAGCTCCTGGATGCTGACCGCCTGGACCGCCGCACCACCGAACATTCGGCCATCGTCGCCGTCCTGGCCGAACTGGGCCACCAATTGGGCTGCCGGGTGTGGATCAACCGCCGAGAGCGAAAGAAGGCCTACCGGAACGGCACGCTGACGGACCTTTTGGAGGTCAACGAGAAATACGTTAACCTGCCAGCATTGCTGCACGACCTCACCGGCAAGGCCGAGCTGGCGGACGTGATCTGGTATCAGGGCAATGGGCTGGTGTGTGCCTTCCAGGTGGAGTGGACCGCCATGCTTTCCGACCCGCTCCTGGCCAAGGCCTTCCCAGGCCTGAATGGCCGGCGCTACCTGGTGGTCCCTCAGGAGCGGGTGGAGCTGGTGGAGTTCAAGCTGTCCCGCTCACCGCTGCTCAGACAGGCCATGGCCCAGGGGGGCTGGGACTTCATCAAGTACCAGCCCCTGTGCGAGTTCTTCCAGCGCCCGGAGCAGGACCGGAGCCTGGAGCTCTTCTCGCAGATCGTGGGCCTTAAGCCCCTGGTGGAACAGTTCGGGGTGCAGCTACAACTGTTCTGAGGACCCTGGCGGAGCGTAGGCCTAACAATTGGGGGGCGAGAGGTTTTGTTCTGAATTATAGTGCGATCTTTTTAAGGTCGTCACGGCGTTTGGCGCCGGCGTAAAGAACTTTCTAGAGGGAGGTTTCATGTCTCAGGTTACCATTGACGGTAGGAAGCTCACCGTCGACGAGGTGGTCGCGGTGGCCCGCGATGCAACGTCGCAAGTGGTCCTGGCCCAGGAGGCCAAAGCCCGCGTCCAACGCTCCCGACAACTGGTCGAGAGGCTGGTGGAGTCCCAGACAGTGGTTTACGGCATCACCACCGGCTTCGGTGCCCTGAAAGGCCGCTTCATCTCTCCGGAGCACTCCCAGGAGCTCCAGCGCAACCTGATCATGAGCCACGCCGTGGGCGTGGGCGAGCCGTTGCCCGAAGAGGTGGTCCGGGCCATGCTCCTGATCCGGGCCAATACCCTGGCTCAGGGCTACTCTGGCCTACGCCTGGAGACCCTGGAGGCCCTGATCGCCATGCTCAACCGGGGCGTGCACCCGGTCATCCCCGCCCAGGGCTCGGTGGGGGCCAGCGGAGACCTGGCACCCCTGGCCCATCTGGCCCTGGTGCTCATGGGCCAGGGCGAAGCATTGTACCGGGGTGAAAGGCTCCCTGGCGGTGAGGCCCTGCGCTCCGCCGGCCTCGAGCCCATCACCTTGGCGGCCAAAGAGGGTCTTGCTCTCATTAACGGCACCACGGCCATGGCCGCCCTGGGCGCCCTGGCCGTCCACGACGCCCTGGGGCTCTGCGACGTGGCCGACGTGGCCGGCGCCCTGAGCCTGGAGGCCCTGGCCGGCGTCCTGGATGCCTTTGACCCCCGGCTACATGCCCTGCGCCCCCACTTGGGACAGCAGGAGTCGGCGGCCAACGTCCTCCAGCTGACTCAAGGAAGTCAGCTTTTGGCGAAGCGGGGGGAGAAGGTTCATGATCCCTACTGCTTGCGGTGCATCCCTCAGGTCCACGGTGCCGTCCGCGATGCGGTGGAATATGCTCGAGGGGTTATCTCCATCGAGCTGAACTCGGCCATCGACAACCCCTTGATCTTCTCCGACGGCGAGACCACGGTCATCTCCGGCGGCAACTTCCACGGCGAACCGCTGGCGTTGGCCCTGGACTTCCTGGGCATCGCTGTGGCGGAGTTGGCCAGCATCTCCGAGCGCCGCCTCGACCGTCTGCTCAACTCGGACGGGCTGTTGCCGCCCTTCCTGAGCCTGAGCAGCGGGCTTAACTCCGGATTCATGACCACCCAATACACCGCCGCCGCCCTCGTCTCCGAGAACAAGGTCCTGGCCCACCCGGCCAGCGTGGACTCCATCCCCACCTCGGGAGGCGTGGAAGACCACGTGAGCATGGGCACCATCTCCGCCCGCAAGGCCCGGGAGATCATCGGGAACACCCAGGCCGTGTTGGCCCTGGAGCTCATGGCGGCGGCCCAGGGGGTGGACCTGCGCTGGCGCACTCAGGCAGGCGGGCGAGAAAACCGTCGGTCGAAGCTCGGCCCGGGCACCCGGCGCGCCTACGATCTGGTCCGGGCCCAGGTGCCATTCCTGGAGAGGGACGAGGTCCTCTATCCCTACATCGAGGCGGTCAAGCAACTGGTGGCCAGCGGCCGCTTGCGCCAAGCCCTCTCGTAACAAGGCCGGATAATGGTTGGACTCTTTACTAATACAAACGAATTAAACGTCGTTACATCTTCACTCGATTCCCCCTCACCCCATCCCTCTCCCCGGGGGGGAGAGGGCATTCGCGCATGGGCAGGGCCCGCTGGACGTCCCCCATCCCTCTCCCCTGTGGGGAGAGGGGAAGGGTGAGGGGGCAGTAAGGCTGAGGCGCAGTAATGTAAAAAGATTAAATTCGTTTGTATTAGTACAGAGCTTTGGGACCGTGTTCTCTTGGAGGTGAACCATGGTCACGACCCTTGAAACAACCGCTCGGGTGGTGAAGGCCCCCCGGGGCACCGCCATCTCCTGCAAAGGCTGGCAGCAGGAGGCGGCCCTGCGCATGCTCATGAACAACCTGGACCCGGAGGTGGCGGAGAAGCCCGACGAGCTCATCATCTACGGCGGCCGGGGCAAGGCAGCCCGGAACTGGGAATGTTTCGACGCCATCGTTAAGGCCCTGCAGGAGCTGGAGAACGACGAGACGCTTTTGGTTCAATCGGGCAAGCCGGTGGGCGTCTTCAAGACCCACCCCGATGCCCCTCGGGTGCTCATCGCCAACGCCAACCTGGTGCCGGCCTGGGCCAACCAGCAATACTTCGAAGAGCTGGACCGCAAGGGCCTGATCATGTACGGCCAGATGACCGCGGGGAGCTGGATCTACATCGGCACCCAGGGCATTCTCCAGGGCACCTACGAGACCCTGGGCGCTGCCGCCCGGAAGCACTTTGGCAGCAGCTTGAAAGGCAGGCTCACCCTCACCGGAGGCCTGGGGGGCATGGGGGGCGCCCAGCCCCTGGCGATCACCATGAACGAAGGGGTCGCCCTGGTGGTGGAGGTGGACCAGCGGCGTATCCAGCGCAGGCTGGACACGGCCTACCTGGACACCTGGACCGCGGACGTGGAGGAGGCCTTGCGGCTGGCGCTGGAGGTCAGGGACAAGAAAGAGGCCCTGTCCATCGGCCTCCTGGGCAACGCCGCCCAGGTCTTCCCCGAGCTGGCCCGCCGCGGCATCGTCCCCGACGTGGTCACCGATCAGACCCCGGCCCACGACCCTTTGAGCTACGTGCCGGTGGGCTTGAGCGTCCAGGAGGCGGAGAGCCTGCGGGCTTCGAGTCCCCAGGAATACGCCGAGCGGGCCATGGATTCCATGGCCGAGCACGTCAAGGCTATGCTCCAGTTTCACCAGAGGGGGGCGGTGGTCTTCGACTACGGCAACAACCTGCGCCAGCAGGCGTTCCTGCGTGGCGTCAAGGACGCCTTTGCCTATCCGGGCTTCGTCCCGGCCTACATCCGCCCTCTCTTCTGCCAGGGCAAAGGGCCCTTCCGCTGGGTGGCCCTCTCCGGCGACCCGGAGGACATCTACCGGACCGATGAAGTGGTCATGCGCGAGTTCGCCTATGACGAGCACCTGGTGCGCTGGATCAGGATGGCCCAGAAGTGCGTTCGCTTTCAGGGCCTCCCGGCCCGCATCTGCTGGCTGGGGTATGGCGAGCGGGCCCGCTTTGGCCTCCTGATCAACGAGATGGTGGGGCGAGGCGAGCTTTCGGCCCCCATTGTCATTGGCCGGGACCACCTGGACGGCGGCTCGGTGGCCTCGCCCAACCGGGAGACCGAGGCCATGAAGGATGGCTCCGATGCCGTGGCCGATTGGCCCCTGTTGAACGCGCTGATCAACGCCGTGGGCGGCGCCACCTGGGTGTCCATCCACCACGGCGGTGGGGTGGGCATCGGCTATTCTATCCACGCCGGCCAGGTCATCGTGGCCGACGGCACGCCCCAGGCCGCCCGTCGCCTGGAGCGGGTCCTCACCACGGACCCCGGCACCGCCATCGTCCGGCATGCCGACGCCGGATACGAGGAGGCCATGGCCGCTGCCAAAAAACATGGGGTCAATATCCCGATGCTGGGCTGATTTTTCATGTGGAAAAGACCTGGGCCTAAGGCCGGTTATCTCAACTGGCCCGATTGTCCCAGGGCCCGCAAGGCATCCCGGCCCCATCTTACGGTTTTGCTCCTACTGCGGGAATATCCGTAGCAACCGGGAGGAGGTGACACGTGAGTTCTGCTATCCTTGATTCTAACTGGCGGCGCCGGCGGGCGAGCAGCTAACCAATGCCAGCAACAATGAATGAATTAGTGGTGGAGGAGCGATTGCATGAGTCCACAAGTTCACGGCGAGCCTGAAGAATTGCGGCGATTTGCCGCCGCCCTGCGCCAATACCGGCAGATCCTGGAACAGAGTACCTATGGCATGGAGGGCCGCGCCCGCCAACTGGGTGAGACCTGGCACGATCAGGAGTACCAGAAGTTCCTGCAGAACTGGGAGACCACACGCCGGGCCGTGGACCGCTTTCTCAGCGTCTGCGATGAGTACGTCTCCCACGTGCTTATTAAGGCCCAGCGTCTGGATGATTACCTGCGTTCCGGTAAACTCTAGCAATCTACATTTCGGTATCGGGGGTGCTCAAATGCCTGTAGCAAGGGTTCAAACTATCTCCACCTTGGGAGACCTAAAATCTGCTTTGAGCCGTTTCGGCGGCCAGGCCCAAAGTGTGCTTCTGGCTGCCGCGATGGAGATTCAGCGCACCCTGGATTGGTTGCAGGAACGGGTCGCCTATTGGCAGTGCGAGGTCGAGCACCGCCAGCGCGAGGTAGAGCGGGCTCAGGCGGCCCTGGCAGTCTGCGAGCGGTCCGGCTATCGCGACAGGGATGGGCACTACTACCAACCCGATTGCAGCGCTCAAAGGCACGCCGTGGCCCAAGCTCAGGCTCGCTTGGCCGAAGCCAAAGTCGAGTTGGCCAAGGCTCGCTACTGGCTGGGGCAAGTGCAGCAGGCCGCGGCGAAGTACGGGCTCCACGCCGATCGGTTGAAGGAACTAACCACCAGCCGCAACGAAAAAGCCCAGGCCTTCCTGATCAATGTCCTGGCGGAACTGGAGCGGTACCTGGCTGCAGAAATGGCGGCGGGCAGCGCTGTAGTCTCGGGCCTTGTGAACCGGATGGCCCGGGGTACCGTTGACCTCTCCAGAGGGGCTGAATGGGGCAAGTTTGCCCATGGCGCTTATGAAGAGGCTCTGGAAGAGGCCTTCCCCGGTCAGGCTCGCAGTGAGGTGAGAGTGCGGGTCACACTGCCGGACGGTACACAGAAGGAGGGTCGGGTAGACTCGCTATTGGGTGGCACAGTCATTGACTACAAGACCCACAATCTGGATCAATTGAACCAGGATGGTCGGCTGCAGCGTGCCCTGGACGAGATCAAGTCTCAGGTGCGAGCCTACTGTACCAGCCCCGATACTCCGCCAGGTGCCACTGCTGTCGTTCTATTCGAGTTTCCCCCCGCGGACCCTGCCTGTCGCCAATTCGTTGAGGAGTATCTTGCAGCCGATAATATCCAGATCTCGTGGGGCGCTGAGTAGGAGTCAGACAGATGAGCGCTTTGAACACAACTCAAGAACAATTGCACGCTGCCTGGCAAGCTCTGCAGCATCAGTGGCGGGCCAGTTGCGCCCTGTGGGACGACCCGGTGAGCCGCCGTTTCGAGCGCGAGTTCTGGCAGGATTTCGAGCGCGTTGTCCCGGCCACAATGAATGAGATGCAAAAGCTGGCCCAGGTCATCGCCCAGGCGCGGCGGAATGTGAAGTAAACGAGGAGTGCCCTATGTCCGAACTTGACCCTCTTCAACTCCAGCGCGAAATCCTGCATATCTTCCGCCAGGCCACCGCCCAACGCGCCCAAGCCGAAGCTGACGCCGCTGCCCAACTGGCTGAAGCCCGCAAGGCTGTGGAGACAGCCCAAGCCAGCCTGAGCCAGGCTGGCCTACAACACTTGCTGGAGCAAACACGGCCTTCGCCTACCGTCCCCCGCCCCGACGTCGACCCGGCCCAGGAACTGACCCGCTGTGTCTCTACGGCTACCGGCGCGTCAGAGGCAATACATGCAGACGTTGAAGCGTTGCGGCTGTGGCGAGTAAGGCGAGAACTGAGGCTTGCGGCGCTGGTTGTTGGCTTGTTTGTCTCTATTAGTATTATCGCTGCCTTTATTTCGGGAGCTCAACCCTGTGGCTGGGTGGACGTTTTGTTAGGGCGTCCCAGTGGCTGTCTAGGCATGCTCAGCGGGCACGGAGGGTTGGTACGGAGTGTGACCTTCTCCCCTGACGGGAAGACCCTGGTCTCGGGGAGCGATGACAGGGCAGTGAAGCTGTGGGAGGTGGCCAGCGGGCGGGAGGTGCGCGCCCTCAGCGGGCATACGAGCCCTGTGTCCAGTGTGGCTTTCTCCCCCGACGGGAAGACCCTGGCCTCGGGGAGCGATGACAAGACGGTGAAGCTGTGGGAGGTGGCCAGCGGGCGGGAGGTGCGCGCCCTCAGCGGGCATACGAGCCCTGTGTCCAGTGTGGCCTTCTCCCCCGACGGGAAGACCCTGGCCTCGGGGAGCTATCAAGAGATAAAGCTGTGGGAGGTCGCGACGGGCTGGGTGCGCACCCTCAGCGGGCATTGGGACTGGGTGTCCAGTGTGACCTTCTCCCCTGACGGCGAGATCATGGCCTGGGGGAACTGGGACTACACGGTGAAACTGTGGAGAGTGAGGTAAGACGTTAGAACGTGCAGCGTTCCAACGTTTGACGTAGAGGAAGAGGCGCATATGCCATCTGAACGTGACTTAATCCAACAAATCCAATCCGATGTCACCTGCCTGGTTCAGGCCGTGGCGGATGCGCAGTTCTGGCACGATCGCTGGCTGGAGCAGGCGAGGCAAGAACATGAGCGATGTGTGGCCGGGCTGACCTCAGGCATCGGTGCGATCACCCAGTCTGCTGGGCTCCCGGCCGCCCCCTGGGATGAGCCTCTCTGGGGCGCATGGGCCCCTACCCCTACTCAACCCTCCCCCAACCAGGGCGATGGTTGGGGAGAGGGTGGAGGTAGTATTACCTCCTTCACCCGCATCGGCCAACTGGTGGAGGCTGGGCAATGGCATCGCCTCACGCTGCCTGCTCTCCTCCCCCTCATCGGCGGCCGCAACGTACTCCTCGAGGCCTCCGGCGCGGCCAAGGCCACGGCCGTCCGGGTCGTCCAGTCGCTAATGCTGCGCGTCCTGGCGGCTATCCCGCCGGGCAAACTACGCTTTACCTTTATTGACCCCGTGGGCCTAGGCCAGAACGTGGCTGCCTTCATGCACTTGGCCGATTACGATGAGAACCTGGTCACCGGCAAGGCCTGGACCGAGCCACAGCACATTGAGGCACAACTGGCCGACCTCACTGAACATATGGAACTGGTTATCCAGAAGTTCCTGCGAGACAAGTACCCCACCATGGAGGCCTACAACGTCGAGGCCGGCGAGGTGGCTGAACCCTACCGAGTGCTGGTGGTAACGAATTTCCCAGTCAATTTCACCGATGCCGCCGCCCGCCGCCTTGTGAGCATCGTCGCCAACGGCCCCCGCTGCGGCGTCTACACCCTGATTACCGTGGACACTGAGCAACCCCTTCCCTATGGCTTCAACCTGGACGACTTGGAGCGCACGTCCACCGTCATCGCCTGGGATGGCGAACACTTTGTCTGGCAGGATTTCGAAGACTGCCTCCTGGAACTGGATGAGCCCCCACCCACTGCCCTCTTCGACCGCATCCTCCCCGCCGTGGGCGTCGCTGCCAAAGAGGGCATGCGGGTGGAGGTGCCCTTTGAGAGAATCGCCCCGCCGCCAGAAGTCTGGTGGACGGGGGATACCCGCGGCGGCATCCTCGCCCTCTTAGGCCGGGCCGGAGCGACGAAAGTTCAGCTCCTTGACCTGGGTAGAGGGACGGCTCAGCACGCCCTGGTGGCCGGCAAGACTGGCGCCGGCAAGTCTACCCTGCTCCATACCCTCATCGCCACCCTGTCCCTGACCTACCCACCCGACGAAATGGAACTCTACCTGGTAGACTTCAAAAAGGGTGTGGAGTTCAAGACCTACGCCACGCACCAACTCCCCCATGCCCGCGTCGTCGCCATCGAGAGCGAGCGGGAATTTGGCCTGAGCGTCCTCCAGAGGCTGGACTCTGAACTCAAGCGTCGGGGCGACCTATTCCGGGCGGCGGGCGTGGACCACATCGCCGACTACCGGGCGAAGGCCCTCCCCCGCATCCTCCTCCTGGTGGACGAATTCCAGGAGTTCTTTGTGGAGGATGATGCTATCGCCTCCCAGGCTTCGCAGATTCTGGACCGGCTGGTGCGCCAAGGCCGCGCCTTCGGCATCCACGTTCTTCTCGGCTCGCAGACCCTGGCTGGGGCCTACACCCTGGCCCGCAGCACCATTGACCAGATGGCCGTGCGCATCGCCTTGCAGTGCAGCGAGGCCGACTCGCGCCTGATCCTGGCCGACGACAACCCGGCCGCCCGCCTCCTCTCTCGTCCTGGCGAGGCCATATACAACGCCGCTAACGGTCTAGTGGAAGGAAACAACCTCTTCCAGGTGGCTTGGCTCCCCGACGAGAAGCGTGACGTCTACCTGCAACGCCTCCGGGAGATGGCGAAAGAGCGGGGCTATGTCCCACCCCAGCCACAAATCGTCTTCGAGGGGAATGCCCCGGCCGACCCGACGAAGAACCGTCTACTACGCGACCTGCTGACGCCTCCTATCTGGCCGCTCCCGGCTCGCAAAGTCGCCGCCTGGCTGGGCGAACCCATTGCCATCAAAGACCCTACCGCCGCCTACTTCCGTCGCCAGAGTGGGAGCAACCTGCTCATCGTGGGCCAGAACGATGAGGCTGCCATGGGGATAATGGTCACCGCTCTCATAAGCTTGGCCGCGCAGACCCCCTCCTTAGCCCTTCCCCTGGAAGGGGAAGGGCAGGGTGGAGGTGAGGGTGCCCGCTTCTACGTCCTTGACTTTAGTCCGGTGGATGCATCCTATGCTGGCCTCTTCTCCCGCCTGTCTGATCTCCTGCCACATCCAGTGCGGGTGACCAGTCGCCGGGGCCTGCCCGAAGTCATCGCCGAAATCGCCAGCGAGGTGGAACGGCGGATGAATGCTGATAAGACAGGAGCCTCGCCGATGTATCTGTTCATCTACGGCCTCCAGCGGGCCCGAGACCTGCGCCAGGAGGAAGAGTTCAGTTTCCCGGTGGCTAGCGAGGGACCCGCTCCGCCCAGCCCGGCCAAACAGTTCGCCACTATTCTGCAGGAAGGGCCGGACCTGGGCATTCATACTCTGGTCTGGTGTGATACTTACACTAACCTGACACGAGCCACGGATCGGCGTTCGTTGCGAGAGTTCGAGATGCGTGTTGTCTTCCAGATGGGGGCGGAGGATTCCAGCAACCTGATTGACACCCCTGCTGCCAGCAAGCTGGGACCCTTCCGGGCACTTTATTTCAGCGAAGAAGAGGGGCGACTCGAGGAGTTCCGGCCTTACGGCTTACCGCCAGAAGAGGAGTGGCTGGCATGGGTTGGGGAGCGGCTGCGCGGGAAAGGAGCACCGCACAGCGGCCACTGACCGCTCAGCGGTATCGCTAGCCCTTCAGGGGGAATCTCCATGCGCTAATGGTGATGTTCCCTTCACCTATTGGGATTCACCAAACACTTACCCTTGAATCTAGAGGTCCGGCCAGAAAGCCCAGATTTCGTTGTAGCCTTAGCAAAATCAAACACGATTTTGACCAGCTGCCAAGCAAAAACTGGCTTTTTGGTTTGCGCTTCTAGAACTTGACTGATTCGCTAGTAATGTATACTCACCCTCGTTCCCACGTTTGCCCAGTTGAATAGCTTCGCTGCGTCGGCCGTGGCCAGGACGATGCAGCCGTAGGAGGAGGGCCTCACCCCCAGGTTCTCCCCCCAGAGCACATTGCCATTCTTGTCCACGGGCAGGGCGTGAAATCCATTCTCGATGGGGCCGGCCCAGTAGATGCCCATCCAGTAGGGCAATTGCAGCCGCCAGATGTTGGAGTAGGCGCTGGCTATCTTGTCCCGGATCTGGAAACTGCCGGGCAGGGTGGGCGAGCCCGGGCGGCCGGTGGTGACCGGGAACTGATAGACGGCGCGGCTGCCCTCCCAGGCGATCAGGCGCTGGGTGGTCAGGTTCACCTCAATGCGCTTGGCCTCCGGCGGCACCGGCGTGGGAGTGGGGGTGGGCGGGGTCAAGATCGCGATCAGCCGGGCGAGCTGGGCCTTCGCCTCCGGGCCGTTTGGGTTCACCTGCAATGCCAACTGATACTGCTGCTTGGCCTCCACCAAGCGGCCAGTTCTCTCCAGGGCGTAGCCCTTGTTGTAGTACGAGGCGTACAGCTTTTCCATGTCGCCCTTGTAATCCGGATCCTCCTCGTAGATGGCGGCGAATTTGTTGATGGCCTCATCCCAGTTTCCGGCATTGTAGTGGGCCTCGCCCTCCACGTAGAGCATGGCCAGGCGCCGCTCGCCTTGGGCGTTGACATCGTCGGGGATCAACTTCAGGGCCTCGTCCAGGAAGATCACCGCCTGAACCAACTGGTCCTTCTCCACCATCTGCATGGCGTAGTTGAAATAGGCCGAGAAGAGCTTGTTGGTGGAATCGCCGTAGCTAGGGTCGATCTCCTGAGCTTGCTTTATTAACCTTATCGTCTCCGGCCAGTCGTTCTGGGCCCAGGCGCCGTCCAATTGTCGCCACAGGTCAGCCAGGCGGTCGTCGTTGGTGGGTGTAGGGGTGACGGTGGGCGTTGGCGCTGGCGTGGCGGTGGGGATGACGATCAAGGTGGGGGTGGAAGACGGCATAGTGCTGGCCCCCAATGGGGCCAGGGCCCTGGCCAGGCCCCCCAGGCCCAGGAGCCCAGAAAGGGTCAGAAGGATTGCGAGCACTACCAGGACCCCCGCCACTAGGGGCAGGGCCTGCAGTCCCCGGTT
>JBFMCB010000008.1:0-36885 GCA_040754915.1 Chloroflexota bacterium
ATTGAATGGGTCGGCCAGCGGTGCGACACGAGGATTGGTCCGGTCGGCGGCGAGGGTGTACTGAACGAGGTCGTTGGTTCCCAGGCTGAAGAAATCGACCTCAGGTGCCAGCAGGTCGGCGGCAACAGCGGCGGCGGGCACCTCGACCATAATACCAGTCTCAATTCGCGTCGCGTGCGGGACGCCTTGCGCCGCGAGCTCAGCCCCTGCTTCGGCCAGGAGCGCCTTCGCTTGCCGAATCTCATCCAGCGTAGCGATCATCGGGAACATCACCTTGATATTACGTCCCTGAGCCGCGCGGAGGATCGCCCGAAGCTGGGTTTTGAAGACCTCTGGCCGCGCCAGGCAGAAACGGATCGCCCGCCAGCCGAGGAATGGATTCAGCTCTTCCGGCAGGTCGAGGTACAGCGCCGGTTTGTCGCCGCCGATGTCCAGGGTGCGAATGATAAGCGAACGCCCCTCGAGCGCATCCGCGATGGCCGTGTAGGCGGCCACCTGTTCCTCCTCGGAGGGCGGGTTGGACCGGTCGAGATAGAGGAACTCGGTGCGCAGCAAGCCGACCGCTTCAGCGCCGTTCGCGACTGCCAGCCGCGCGCCCGCCTCGTCCCCGATGTTGGCCGCAACTTCGACCCGGTGTCTGTCGCGTGTCACCGCCGGTTCCCCGACGCCGGCCAGGGCCGCAGCCCGCCGCTGCTCACTCGCCGCCTGCCGTACCTGGTATTCTGACAGCATCTTCGGGTCTGGGTCGACCAGCAATTGGCCGGCGAAGCCGTCGAGGATCACATTCGTCCCTTCCGTCAGGTCGACGACTGTCTCGCCCAGGCCAACCACAGCCGGTAAGCCCAGCCCACGGGCCAGGATGGCGGTGTGGGACGTCGCACTCCCGGCCGCGGTCGCCAGCCCCAGTACCTGCTTCGGGTCCAGTTGAGCGGTGTCTGATGGTTTTAGATCGCTGGCCACGATAATCGACGCGCGCGTCAGGCTGGACAGGCTGGGTGGGCGCCAGCCGGTCAGCAGGCGGATGAGCCGGGTCCCCACGTCACGCACATCGGCGGCTCGCGCCTGGAGGATCGGGGTATCCATGTGCTCGAAGAGAGCTGCCAGTTCCTCCACCGTCTCCCCGATCGCCGCCTCGGCGTTCAGATGCTCTTTGTCAATACGCGCCTCTACCTGATCGATCAACGCCGGGTCTTGCAGGAACATCCGCTGCGCCTCGAAGATTCGCGCCTGGTCGGCCCCCAGTTTGACCTCGGCCTCGCCCTGGACCTCCACGAGCTCGGCGCGTGCCTGTTCGACCGCCGCGCCAAATCGCGCCCGCTCAGCGGCCAGGTCCTCCACTTTGCGTCGAACTATTGCTGGCGGTTCCGGACGAAACACAAACGCCGGACCGATACCAATGCCCGGTGAGGCCGGGATGCCGCTGAGAATAGGTGATGGGCCGGCAGGAGACGGGGGTGGAGGGGGAGCGGGAGAGGGGTAGACAGGGACAGGGGTAGCGAACGTCGGGGCCGGTACGGCCTCTGGCTCGCCGAAGTTACCTTCGACCAGGTCGGTCAGGGCGGCGATGGCTTCGGCGGCATCAGGACCGGCGGCTGAGACTGCGATCTGGTCGCCCTGGGAAACCTGCAAGGTCATCAGACCAACTGAGCTCTTGGCGCTGGCGGGGCCGCGATTCCGCGTCAGGTTGCGAACACGCACGTCGGACCGAAAACGCGCCGCCATCTGGACGAAGAGGGCGGCCGGTCGCGCGTGCAGTCCGGCGGCATTGCGCACGGTCAGCGTGGCCGCCGCTGCGGGCTTCTCGAGCTCGGTGGGCGCGGTTGCCAGTGCGGGGACAGTGATCTCGCCAAGTTGCTCCGCCTTGGGCTGCCGGCCGGCCTCAGCCTCAGCCGCGACTTCGTCCAGGGTCGCGCCCACCGCCGCCTGCACCGCGGCGGCCACGGCGCCCTCCACGAACGGTGCCCCACTGAGCCGGACCCGCGCCTGCTGCTCGGGTAGCAGAAAGTCGCGGGCCATTTCCGCGCTCAGGATCGCGCTGCCCAGGTCCATTAACACCAACACACCGTCAGCGCCGTACACTGACTCGATAGCCTGCTGGACTTTTACAGCATCCGTGCCAAACGGATTGGCGGGATCGTCTATACCCCCGGCGACAGCAATCGGCACCTTGCCCTGGACCATCTGCTCCGCAAGCGCCTTGACCGCCGCCCCCAGTTCCACACTATGAGAAACCAAGACAATGCCGACCATGAATACTCCAACGCTGAATGCTGAACGCTAACCGGCGATCGCCGCCACCAGCTCGCGGCAGAAGTCCGGGATATCCTCGACCACGCGGCCCCACACCAGGTTACCGTCGCGAAACGCCGGCGCGTCCACCCACTCGGCGCCGCCGTTGATCAGGTCATCCTTGATCCCTAGCGAGCCAGTCGCGCGCCTGCCGCGCACAATGCCCGCAGAGATGCCCACCAGTCCGGCGTGGCAGATCAGTCCTACAATCTTGCCTTGCTGGTAAACGCCCCGTACCAGGTTGGTGATTGAAGGATAGCGGCGCAGCTTATCGGGCGCCCAGCCGCCGGGGACGACGAGCGCGTCAAAGTCGTCCGGGCGGACGTCGTGGGCGGCGACGTCGGACTGGGCGGGCAGGCCGAGCTTGCCTCGCACTGACTTGCCTTGCTCCACGCCGACGATGGTGACTTTCGCGCCTTCTTCGCGCAGGCGCATGACGGTTACCCAGAATTCCAGATCCTCAAAGCCTTCCTCGACCAGAACGGCAACGTGTTTGCCTACGAGACGCATAAATTTCTCCGAATTAGCTATCAAGTTTCAGCGATTCCTAGAAATGCAGCCGAGAACCCCACCGCGAACGAGTGACCAGTAGTACGTAAAAAGTAACCAGTAGCACTGCTCACTGCTCACTCTGATGTGCCGGAGTTTAACTCCGGCACATCAGGCTCTGCGGTAAAACCGCTTTGCTGATTTCGGATAGCTGGTTGCTAAGACAGGTCATACTCTTCGACGGCCAGCCGCGAGACGACGTTGGTGAATAACCGCCGGCAGCCGGCCGCCTGCAGCCGCGCGATGATCTCGTCCAAATGCTGGCAGTGGCGCATCAAAAGAACGGCGGCGGTGATGCCTTCCGGAAAATTCATATCCAGCGCGTTGGCGCAGATCGCGATCAGATTTCGCGGCATGGCGTGGCCGACCGCCGCTAGCGCCTGGCCGAGCACGAGCGGGTTGACCTCGACGGCGTAGACCCGGCGCACCTTCCCCGCCAGCCGGAGCGCCAGCCGCAGGTCGCCAGCGCCGATGTCCAGCACCACGTCGTCCGGCCCGACCCGATCGAGCACGAAACGGTAATCGTCCTCCTCGTACGGGCTCCACCAGCCCTCCCAATCGGTCAGGTTGTGGCGAGCAGCGAATTCGGCGAAATCCGGCAGAAATTGTGGGCGCGGGGTGCCGACTTTAGCTCCTGCAACTCGGCGTAATTTAGGCATATTTTGCTTCAGAGGTAGTTAGCGATGGCCGACCCATGCCGGGCAGTGGCAACTCCTCCAGATAGAGCTCGGCGGCTTCCTTCTTCACCATCCTAACTCCGCCAGCAGCCGCTCCGGCCGGCCCCGGAACTCCGCCCAGTGGAACCGGCCCTGGACCAGCCCGCTCAACGTATCAGCCAACACTTGATTGACCGGCGTCGCCACGCCCACCTCGCGGCCGTGGCGCACCACTGCCCCGTTCAAGAACTCCACTTCCGAGCGTTCGCGCCTTTGCGCCAAGTCCGCATACAACGACGGCAGCTTGCCCCCGCGACCGCCGGCGATGATCCGGCCCATGAGCGGCTGGAGCACCATTTGCGGCACGTGCAGCAACACTGGCGCCAGCCCGGGCAGCGGATACCCCGGTAGCCCCACCGGTTTCACTCCCATCGCCCGCATCACCGCCACCGCCTCGCGGAAAGCGCCCAGTTCAACGCGGAACAGGCGCGGGTCAGCAAAGACCTCCGCCGGCAGCAGGTCGAGAATAGCCGAGGTGGCGTTGCCGACCAAGTTCAAGAGCAGCTTGGACCACTTCAGCGCGCGGTAATCGGCGTACACGCGCACCTGGAAGCCAGCACCACGCAGGACACGAGCGAGCGCGTCGAGGGACTGCTCGGGCCGTGTGGCCGCCAGGCCCAGGCCGCGCCGGCTGCGGCTGACCTCGACTAGGCCCGGTGCGCGCATCTCCGCCGGCGTGGTGATGCTTCCAGCGATCACTGGCACCAAAGGCAGGATCGCCGTGACGCATTCCTCGCTGCCGACGCCGTTTTGTAGCATCAGCACCGGCGGGGGCTCTGGCGTCGCCTGGTCTAGCTCAGTCGCCGATTCGGCCACGCCATAGGCTTTCATCGCGAAGATCGCCAGGTCGAAGGCTGGGCTGTCGGCGAAGGCCGCCCGCACCGATGGGACGGCCTCGACGTCGCGAACCGTCAGTTGGGCGCCGTCCTCGATCAGGCGCAGCCCATCCCGGTGGATGGCCTCGACCGCCGGCGGCCGCGCCACCAGGGCAACCGCGTGCCGCCGCAGTGCCAGCTTCGCGCCGACCAGCGACCCAATCGCCCCCGCTCCGACGATGAGAATACGCATAATTCGCCATCAGCGGTCAGTAAAGGGGCGCAGTTAACTGCGCCCCGGCTGATTACTGAACGTTCCTATATCAGCGGGTCACGACCACGAGGGTCAGGACCAGCCCGTACACGAACAGCCCAACGCCGAGTGTCGTCAGGATGACGTTGACCGACCGTTCCTGCGCCTTCGACGGCGCCAGGTCGAGCAGGATGGCGCGGGCACCGGCGAAGGCATGGAACAGCACCGTTCCAGCAAACGCCGTCTCCAGCACGAAAATGACCGGATTCCTGAGGTGAGCGACCACCTCGCGGTAATCCAGCAGGCCACCCGGCACTACGAAGTGCTGGGCGATGATATGCAGCGACAGGAGGACAACCAATAGCGCTCCTGACGCCGCCTGAAGGATCCAGGCCCAGGCTGAGTAGCCGCCCGAACGGGTCACGCGTGTGATCGTTGCCATAGAATAAGCCCCCGGTACGCAGTACGCAATTGCGTTTTGCGTACTAGTCGTGTATTAGCCTCTAAACAACCCGAAGGCGGTGAAGACCGCCACGATTGTGCCAAACGCCATCAGGCCCCAAAAGATACGCTTCTGCTGCGCCACCCCGATGTCCAGGGCCAGGATCGCCAGTCGGATGCCGTTCAGGCCATGGTACAGGAGCACGAGCACCAACGCCACGTCGAAGATGAGGAAAGGCGGCCTCCGAAAGAGGTCCATGAGCTGGTTCCAGGCCGTCTCGCCGAGGTACAGAACGCTGATATTCACGAAGTGGACCAGGATGTAGATCATCAGCAAGACGCCGGTGATCCGGTTCAGGGCGAAGGCCCACATTCCCAGGCCCCGTCGGCGAGCATCGAACCACCTGACAGTGTCCCCCCACCTGAGAGCAGTATTATGTTGCTCGTTGCCGGTCACGCTAACCTCCTCGCTGGCGGGCCAGGATGCCCCGCCCGAACAGGCTCTTGATCCGTTCCAGGATCAACCGCCGACGGAGAGCCATGATCGCCCCGGCTGGATCGACATTGCTGGGGCAAACCTCGCCACACTCGAAGGCGGTGTGACAGCGCCAGACGCTGTTCTCGTCGTCGGCGAGTTGCCAGATCGAGCGCACGTCGACGCCGCGTGGCTCGGCGATGGTGCGCTGAGCCGCCGCCAGCGCCGCCGGGCCCAGATACTGATCGCTGGTCAGCATGACCGGGCAGGCGGAAACGCACATGCCACACTCGATGCAATTCTCAAAGCGATTGAAACTTTCCGGCTTGCCGAGCGGCTCTGCGCTACGGATGATGGGCATGCCGACCTCGTGCATTCGGTGGAACATCGGGCTGACGTCGACCACCAGATCGCCCACAACCGGGAAATTGCGCAGCGGCTCTACCACCAGCGTTCCACCGTCGGTGGTCACGTCCTGGATGTAGGTGACGCACGACAGCTTCTCCACTCCGTTCACACGCATGGCGCACGACCCACACGACGCATGATGGCAGGCGTGACGGAACGTCAGGGTCCGATCCTGGAAGGCCCAGATGCGCTCTATGCCGTCCAGGACCGTCTCGTCGGGTTTGATCTCGACTGTGAACGGATCGTAGTGAGCGGGCACCTCGCCCCGGCTGGAACGAAACACCCGGAATTGGACTTGCCAGGCCATAATCAGTCCCCTATATGTAGTATTCGCGGTACGAAACCAGGACTGTGTCGCGGGTCCGGCAAGGCGCGTCGATGCCCAACTTACGGCAGACGACGTCGGCCGTCTTTTCGGCCATCGCCCGCGCCGTGGTGGCCTTGCCGCCAGTGATGGTCACGAAGCCCTCGACTCCATCGCGCTTGGCGTGATCGAAGCACTCGAAGGTGCGGCTGAGCTCCCGCCCGTCAGCTTCACCGGCGCTGGCGATCAGCGGCCGGGCCACGGCGAACACCCCGCGCATCCGCGCCTGGCGAATGCTGGGCACCAGCTCGGCCCCCTTCTCGAGCATCATCTGGACGTGATCCTCGGGCACCGGGATGTAGTCGGCGTGGTCCACCGGCCACGAGGTGGTGCCAATGATCGACGTCCGGCGCTGGGGGACGATGATGTCGCCGTCGGCCGCCTTGTTGAGCCGGTTGACCACCAGGTTGACCACTCGCTGGTTCATTGACACCATCACGCCGGGCGTGGGCTGGATCGGCACGGAGGCACCGGCCATGGCCGCGATATCACCGGCCCAGGGCCCGGTGGCGCTGATCACGATGTCACCCTCGATGTCGTAAACCCGGCCGCTGGTCCGGTCCTGAACGTGCACGCCCTTGATCGCGCCCTGCCCGGTGCTGAGCAGGTCCAGTACCTCGCTGTACGGGTGAATTTCGGCCCCGTTCTTTTTGGCGGTGGCCAGAAAGCTCAGGCAGAAGCGCAGCGCCTCGAAGACGCCGTCCGGCACGCGAATGGCTGCCTTGAGGTTCGGATTCAGGTTCGGTTCGATCGCCAGAGCTTGCTCGGGGGTCAATTCCTCCCAGGGGATGTGACAGGCCTCGCAGCCGGCGATGAATTTATCCTTATAATCCATGTCGCTATCAGTAATGGCAATGAACAGCCCGTCGTTCAGTTCGAGCGCGTCGGGCATTATCTTTCGTAGCATGATGTTCTCTTCGATGCACTCGATGCCGGCTTCCTGGTCCTTGACACAATAGCGCCCGCCGCTGTGCAGCAGACAGTGACAGCGCCCGGTGGTGCCAGAGGCGATCTCGCCGCGCTCGACCAGGATGACCTTGAGGCCACGCAGGGCCAGGTCGTGGGCAGTGGCGGCGCCAGTCGAGCCGCCACCGATCACGATCGCTACTGGTTTTGTCATGACAACTCTCCTGGTTCTCAAGAACCAACTAGCTTCACGCCGTCGCAACCGTAGGGGCGTAGCATGCTACGCCCCTACTCAGTCTCAATTCTAGCCTACTCTTGGCTGTCGGTCAAGAGATAACACAACAAGGGAACTGAGGGGCGGACTGACGGCCAGGGACTAGCCCATCAGTTCCCGCGCTCCCTCAGTTCCCCTGTGTTTGGCCAGGAACAGCTAGCGATCAGGAGCCTATCGATCAACGGCCACCAGTCACTAGGAACCCTTCTCCACCCAGTGCAAGGTGCGCTGCACGGCTTTCTTCCAGCCGCGATAACCCTCCTCGCGCCTATCCTCGCTCCACTGCGGCTCGAAGACTCGGTCCACACCCCAGTTGGCCCGCAGGTCTTCCAGGTTCTTCCAGAAGCCCGTGGCCAGGCCCGCCATGTAGGAGGCCCCCAGGGCCGTGGTCTCGTCCACCGTGGGCCGCACCACCGGCACACCCAGGATGTCCGCCTGGAGCTGCATCAGGAAGTTGTTCTTGACCGCGCCGCCGTCCACCTTGAGCGAGGTCAGGGTGATGCCAGAGTCCGCCTTCATGGCATCCAGCACCTCGCGGGTCTGGTAGCAGATGCACTCCAGGGTGGCGCGCACGATGTGGCGCCGGTCGATGTACCGAGTCAGACCGACGATGACGCCTCGGGCGTACATGTCCCAGTAGGGGGCGAAGAGGCCCGAGAAAGCCGGCACGAAGTAACACCCGCCGGCGTCCTCGACCGACTTGGCGATCTCCTCGGTGTCGGCTGCGTTTTTGACGAGCCCCAGGTTGTCTCGCAGCCACTGGATGGCCGCGCCAGTGATGGCGATGGAGCCCTCCAGGGCGTAGATGCACTTGCCCTCTTCCACGCCGTAGGCCCCGGTGGTCAGCAGGCCGCTCTTGGACGGAACGATTTCGCTGCCAGTGTTGAGCAGCATGAAGCAGCCGGTGCCGTAGGTATTCTTGGCCTCGCCCACGCTGAAGGAGGTCTGGCCCACCAGGGCCCCCTGCTGGTCGCCCAGGTCGCCGCACACCGGTACCTCGCCAGCCAGTGGCCCTTCCTTGGGGGTGTAGCCCCAGATCTTCGTGTCGCTGGACGGCCGGATGGCCGGCAGGCAGGCCCGCGGGATGCCCAGGTACTTGAGGATCTCGTCGTCCCAGTCCAGCGTCTTGAGGTTCATCATCAAGGTCCGGGACCCGTTGGTGTAGTCCGTGACGTGGGCACCCCCCTTAGGGCCGCCGGTCAGCCACCAGATGACCCAGGTGTCAATGTTGCCGAAGAGGACCTCGCCCTTCTCGGCCCGGGCGCGGACGCCGGGCACGTTGTCCAGGATCCACTTGAGCTTGGGGCCGGAGAAGTAGGTGGCGCTGACCAGGCCCGTGCTCTGCTTGACGTAGGGCTCGAAGCCGTCGTCAATGATCTTCTGGCAGATCTCCCGGGTGCGGGTATCCTGCCAGACGATGGCATTGTACACCGGCTCGCCCGTCTTCTTGTCCCAGACGATGGTGGTCTCGCGCTGGTTGGTGACGCCTATGCCGGCGATCTCCTCCGGCTTGATGTCCTTGGCGGCCATGGCGGCCTTCGTCACCTTTTGGGTCTTGTCCCAGATCTCCATCGGGTCGTGCTCGACCCAACCCGGCTGCGGATACTTCTGCTCGTGCTCCTCGTAGACGGAGGAGACCACCTTGCCGTCGTGGCTGAAGACCATGAACCGGGTCCCGGTGGTGCCCTGGTCTACTGCGGCTGCGTACTTCTTCTGCGCCATGAAAGTGCTCCCTCCTTCGTTCAGAATGTTCACGGACGAATTGATCCAACCTGCTACCTTATCTCCCGGCCATCACCTCCTTAAACATGGATACCTTCGTGCTGAAAGAGACAAATCCCTCCATCCTCAACGGAGGGGCCTCAACGGAGCGGAACGCCCTCTGCCCCTGGTGAAGGCTCCTCTATCCCACTGCACAATGGCCAGACCCGACGGTCTCCATCAACGTCTTCAGGATCATATAAGATGAGGTTGCCCCCGGGTCTTGGTGGCCAATGCTGCGCTCGCCCACGTAGCTCGCCCGGCCCTTCTTGGCCAGCATGGGGATGGTGTCGACCATTCCCTTGCTGGCCGCCTCGGTCATCAGGCGGAGCGCTTCTGCCGTGTCCACGCCGTCGGCCACCGCCCTCCTGAGAGCCTCCACCGCGGGATGAAGGGCATCCACCATCGTCTTATCGCCCAGGTTGGTTTTCCCGATCTTCACCACCCCTTTCAGACCAGACTCAATGAGAAGAACCAGATCCTCATCGGACAGTTCAGTCTTGCCTGCCACAGCCTTCCCGGCGTCCATGAAGAAGGTGCCATACAAAGGCCCTCCTGCCCCGCCAACGCTGCTCACCAGGGCCATCCCGGCCGTCCTGAGAATGGTGCCGACGTCCTTGTCCTCTACTGCGGGCAGTTGGCTCATCACCTTCTTGAAGCCGCGATCCATGTTGATGCCATGGTCGGCGTCGCCGATGGGTGAGTCCAGATCAGTTAGATACTGTCGGTTCTCTTCGAGTACCGCAGCGGTCGCCTTGAGCCACTCGATGACATCCCTTTTGGTCATTATTTTCGACAAAATATTCCTCCGCGCCTTTTTTGCGGGCCTCCCCTACGGGGAGGCCCGCAAAAACATCAGATCCCCCAGCGCAGGCCAGGAGTCTTAACCGGTGCGTCCCAGAGCCCGATCATCTCATCGTCCATCTTGAGCAGGGTGATGGAGCAACCCTGCATCTCCAGGGAGGTGATGTAGGGGCCGATGAGGTTGCGGACAATCTTGAGCCCCTTCTTCTCGCATATCTCGTGCAGTTTGCGGTAGACGATTGGGAGCTCGATGGCCGGGGTGCCGCCCATGCTGTTCACGAAGGCCAGCACCTGGTCGCCCTTCTTAAACGGCGGGTCCTCCAGGACGACATCCACCCACTCGCCCTTGGCCTCATCCCACTCTCGCACCGTTCTGCTGTAGGCCGGGTCCTCGATGACCGATAGGGCCAGCATCTCTGTGATCTCATCCGCCGACTTCAGCTTCATCCGCTGTCGGCCTGGCTCGCCGTGGATGCCGATGCCGATCTCCATCTCGTCCTCGCCCAGCTCGAAGGTGGGCCGGCCAACGTGGGGGACGGTGCAGGAGGTGAGAGCCATACCCATGCAGCGGCCGTTGATATTGACCTTGCGACAGAGGTCAGCCACCCTCTTCAAATCGTAACCTTTCTCCGCGGCAGCGCCACAGATCTTTTCCGACAGCACCGTGGTGCCCGTGCCGCGCCGGCCCTGGGTGTACAGGCTATCCTTCACCGCCACGTCGTCGTCGATCAGGATGCTGAGCACCCGGATCCCTTCCCCGTGGGCCATGTCAGCGGCCATCTCGAAGTTCATGATGTCCCCGCTGTAGTTCTTGACGATGTGCAAAACCCCAGCCCCACCATCGACCGTCTTGGTGGCCTCCAGCATCTGGTCAGGGGTGGGCGAGGTGAAGACTGCACCGGGGCAGGCGGCGTCCAACATGCCCACGCCCACGAACCCGCCGTGCATGGGCTCGTGGCCGCTGCCACCGCCGGAGACGATGGCCACTTTGCCTTTCACCGGAGCATCGGCGCGATAGACGAAGTTGGGTTCGAAGTGCACCTTGACCATGTCCGGGTAGGCCAGTGCGATGCCTTCCAGTTCTTCTTTGACTACGTCCTCCGGTTTATTGATCAGCTTCTTCATAGGTCAGTGACTCCTTATGCGGGCCTACGGCCCCATTAGGCTGATACCAGCGGAGAGGATCTCTCCGCTGGTATCACTAAGCTTTCCCAGTAGTCAGGCCTTACGCGGCGGGCCAAAGCAATGCGTAGAAGAGAGCGGCCAGCACACCACCGATGATCGGGCCCACCACCGGAACCCAGGAATACTCCCAGTCGGAGTCGCCCTTGCCAGCGATCGGCAGCACGAAGTGGGCGATGCGGGGGCCCAGGTCGCGGGCCGGGTTGATGGCGTAGCCGGTGGGCCCACCCAGGGACAGGCCGATGGCCCACACCAGGAAGCCAATGAGCAAGGGGGCGAAACCGCTGGTCAGCTTGGTGCGCGGGTCGATGATGGCCAACACGCCCAGGACCAGCATGAAGGTGCCGATGATCTCGGTGAGCGTGTTGAGGGCGTAGTTGCGGATGTTCGGGACGGTGGAGAAGACGGCTCGTTTGAGCACCTTATCCTCCGTCTCGGCCCAGTGTGGTAGGTAGCACAGCCATACGATGCACGCGCCCAGGAAAGCACCGATAAACTGACCGACGATGTACAGCGGCACATCCCCCCAGGGGAACTTGCCGATGGTTGCCAAGGCGATCGTCACAGCAGGGTTAATATGCGCGCCGCTGATCCAGCCGACCGCATACACCGCCATGGCGACCGCCAAACCCCACCCCGTGGTTATAACGATCCACCCTGAGCCAGAGGGCCAACCGCCTGACAAGTCCTGCCCTTTTGACTTGCTGAGCAGGATGTTGGCCACCACGCCGTCGCCCAGGATGATCAGGATCATGGTCCCAACGATCTCGGCTACCCAAGGGAACCCCATGGTATCATCCTCCTTTTGGTCTTAAACCTGAGATAGTCAGGTCTCGCTGCGAAAACGCTCCGGCGCCAGAATGCGCGGCGAGTCTCACCCCCTTTCGCCTCAAGATGGTTGGGCCAGAAGCATGGCCTACACGGGCTAGAATGCGCGGCTGGTCTCACCCCCTTTCGCTTCGCCCAGGCGAAGCCGGCTCAAGAGATAAAAAGACGTCCACCCTCAAAGTCTGAATGACTTCAAGGATCGACGTCTCAACGACCCAAAAATCAGTTCGGTGCCGAGCCTCTGCCAGTGCGGTGTCTGCCTCATCGCGATCTCCCATACTGCCAGGCAACGATGCGCTAGACACATCCAGGAGCGATCACTCAGCAACTATGACATTCTCAGAGCCTTTTCGTTGGAAGAGACAAACCTGACGTCCCACAGGAATCGGGACTGGCGTAGTTGAGAGACCGTGAAAATTATAACAGAGGGGTGCACAAATGTCAAGACACTGTTGTGCGAATTCTATTACTTGGCCTTCCTAAAATGTAACGCTACGATCTGGTGATCAGGGTGGACGCTTTCCGGTTGCCGTCCTTAACCTCCTGCTCCCACTTCTACCACTGAAACGGCGTGCTGCGTTCCTCGCCGAACCTGCCTGCTCGAGTCTGCAGCGAGGCTCGTCTATCGCTCCGCCCCCCGATTGTCGGCGCGAGCCCGAAACACCTGGCCCCCGCCCTGACCCGCTAGAAACTCTCTGGCTACCCTCTCCAGGGACAGCGCCTGCCCCTCCCCCTCCGCTAGAGCATAAACGGTGGGGCCCCACGAGCTCTGGCCAGCGCCCTGGGCACCCCGGTCAAGGAAATCCCTGATGAGCCGGCCCGAGAGGGTGTTGGCGTACCGCCCGCCCTGGACGGCAGCGAAGCAATCCCCCACCAACTGCTGGATCTCCGTCAAAGCCTGCCCAAACGGCACGATGTCCTTTTCGACCAGCGCTGGCAGCATCTTCATCACCAGGAGCCGGCAGATTTTCTCCACCAGGGCCGGTGGCGCCAAAGGCAGTGATCGAAAAGCCCTCTGCTCGCCCTCCCCAGCGAACCCTGTCCCCGCCTCCGGCACGGCCACGACGAAAACCCAGTCCTGAGGAAAGGGATGATGGAAAAGCACTGGGGGTATGGCCCCACGGCTCCCGGTGACCAGATGCCCTCCATCCACTACAAAGCCCCCCTGCTGGAAGGCAGCGATGCCAATGCCGGAGTGGACCCCCCGCCCAGTGGCCATGGCTATCTCCGCCACGCTAAGCTCGAGACCGCCCAGCCGGGCCAGAGCAGTGCCTACCGCCAGGGCCAACTGGGTGCCTGACCCCAACCCGACGTGGGAAGGGATGCCGGCCTTCAAACACAGGCGAGCTCCTTGAGGGAGGGGATAGCGGCCCAGAAAACGGCGGGCGAAGGCGGCGACCCGCTCCGCTTCCGGCCCTTCGACAAGCAGGCGATCAGCGGGCAGAGCCTCCAGCACTACGTTGGGGCGCTCTATGGCCACCCCAATGCTCCCATACCGCCGGCCCAGCCCGCCGTTCATGTCCAGGAGGCCCAGATGCAAACGCGCTGGCGTCCTAATCACCACGGTCACTCTGCCATCTCCTCACGAACTCACACACACGCTCAAAGGCCACCCGCTCCGCGTCATTGCCAGTCTTCCGCACAGTCTCCCCATAGTGTCTCAATTCTTCCAGCACCGTTTCTCGGTCGTGCCGATGTAGGCGGGTAGCCAGGATCGTCGCCTCGATCACCGCGCTCCGGGCCCGGCAGAAGCCCAGGAAGTCCCGCTGCCACCCCTTGCCCACCACTCGACAAAGGACCTCGGCCCGCTCCTCCCCGCCGCCCGCGGCGACCACCGCCAGCTCGCGCCAGTAACAGGCCCCCTGGAAAACCACCCCTGGCACACACCTAGCCGGGAAGTGGGGCAGCGCGACGTCTTCCAGGGCGCTCTGCACGAAGGCCAGGACGTCGTCGGTCACGTTGGCCACACCATAGCCGGTGGCGAGCAGATTGCGATAGGTATGGGTGCTCCGGAACGGCCGCACTGTCACCTCTTCCTCGCCCCAGAGAACGCCCATGGGGGCGAAATTGGGCCGCCCGGACGCATCCAGGGTGGAAAAAATGGTCTCGATGATCACAGGCTCACCGGCTTCAGGTATTCCACACCGGTCCTCCGGCTGCTACCAATGACCAGCCGATGCAGGGGGCCACCATCTAACTCCTCTAGCTTGCCCTGGGCCTCCACTGCCTGGCCCACGTCGGCGGCCTGGCTGAAGAGGCTCTCATAGGCACAGATTTCTGCTACCTGCACCGCCGGCCCCTCCAGGATCTTCACTTTCTCAATGCCGTAGACGGCGGGCAGGAAAATGGACTCGGCGGCCTCCAAGATAACCGCCTGCAGCCGGGCCACCCCAACGTCTCGATAGATGTGATCGCCGTAGGCTTCCCGGATCTCGGCATCGGACCGGGTGGGAAGGAGGGAGAGATACCGCCGTTGGCCGTAATAGGCGAAATTCCACCGCCGGGCGGCCAGCCAGCGCACCTGCTGGTAGGTCAAGCCATGGTGTTCCGCCATTTCCCGACACCAGCCGTCTAAAAAAGCCTCGTCCAACGGGGATATGCCCGGGATGCCCCGCTCGACCAAGGCCACCCGGAGCAGGCTGGTGTTCTCCCGGCCATAGACGGTCAGATCAATATCCGAAAAGCTAGGATCATGGCTGCCCAACAGGATGGAACCAGTGACGCCTAGATGGGCCAGGGAGATGCCGGTGGTGCCTCGGATGGCCTCGACCAGCCTGGCTATCTCCTCTTCCAAAGGATCTTTGGGGTTAGCCAGGATCTGGGCCAGCCGCTGCTCGGGATAATAGTAGGTCTGCACCCGGTCCTGCGGGACCATCGAGAAAAGCATATCCCTCACCGGACAATAGTGGACGTAGTAGGGATAGTGCACTTGCAGATAATCCAGGGTTTGCCCCACCTGATGGGCGTGGTAATAAGCCAGTTCCCGGTGATAGGCCCTCCCCTGCCGCCGCCAGCGGCCTTCCAAGGCGGGGGAATACTTGAGATAAGCCGTGTATTTGTCAGGCGGATGGACATACCCGACCACACAGAAGAGAAGCCCTTCCTGGGTTTCGATGAAATCCCGGTCTTTAGGCTTGCGCTGCGCCGGCAGCGCTTCTCTGCTCATCATGACCTCTACCCGATGAATGGTCCGAGGGCGATATGATCGACCAATCAGTCCGATCTCTTCTGCGGGTCCCCGCTCAAGTATCCCCACCGGAGGTCCTCTTCCTGCACATACCTTTTGCCCAACTGCACGGCCAGGACCGCCTTTTGCAACTCCCGGCCCAGGTAAAAAGCATGGGAGGCGCCCTCCACGCCCAGTTGAGTGTAAATTGCCCCGATGTCCGTGCTCTTGATGAATAGCTTGTTATTGAACACGTAAATGTTATCGCGGTCGGTGAAGATGCGGAAGTTTCGGTCCTGGACCTGGGCCTGCATGGCACGTAACTCCTCCTCGGTATAGGGCTCATAAGGGGGGTCTTTCACGGTAAGCAGGCTGTCGTCCAGGTGTTTAGGCAAGACACGGTTCTGGCAGGCGTAATACATGAGCTTGCGGGCCAGGTCCAACTCCCGCACGGCACCCAGGGCCCAACTGATGACCTCGGTGGTCAGGACGTAGTTGATCCCCAACTCCGTGATCACCCCGGCCATCACGGCGGTGATGCCCGTGGAATCGGCATCGGTCAGCTCGGTGAGGTTGCCCAACCCCAAGAGCATCTCCGCCTGGGGGTGCCGCCGCCGCGTTTCGTAAAAGCGGTATAGAGACTCGGTGAAGCCAAAGCTGATAGGGTTAAGGATGGGATCAATGATATAGGGTACGTGCCAGGCTTCCAGTTGCGCAATGTTGCGTTCCAGCGATTCCAGCCCTTGATCGAAGTCAGGGATAACCACAACTTTGCACGCCAGGCGGGGGGCCAGTTCCAGGTTCCGGGAGTTGATGCTCAGGAGATAGTCCAGGCCAGCCCGGTCGGCCCGCAGGATGTCCTCGGCATTGAAGGTGTCCAAGCTGACCACGAAGCCGCGTTCTTTCAGGGCCGCCACCGCCACCTCGACGCCGGGAAAATTTCCCTCCACCGGACAACCCAGATCAATGATGTCGGCCCCACTGGCCCGGAAGTACTCGGCCCGGGCCAGGAGGAGAGGGAGGCTGAGCTGATAGGCATCTACGATCTCCGCCAGAATTTTCACCCGGTAGTCGCCGTAGCCCTCCAAATGGCGCTCTCGCCCGAAGAAGGCCGGGAGGCCTTTGAGGTCCTTTGGCCCTCGGATGACCTGCACCCCCACCTTGTCGGCAATCGGAGCGAGGTCGCCACGACAGAGGCCAGGGATCATCACCACATCGCTGCCCCGGGCGCCCTCCAACTTTCTGGCCACGAAACGGGTATCCATCAGGGCGGCCACGGAGATGGGGAGAACGGCAACCTCATAGTCGAAATCGGGCATCATCTTCGCCAAAGCCCCGGTCAACGCCTGGGCCGCCAGCTTCCCGGTCACAAACAGGTATCGAGACATCGCTCCATCTCCTCCACGCTGGTCACCACGGTGACCCCCGCGAATCTTCGGAGCTTCTCCGTGTTCTCCAGATCGATGGGCCGGGGGTAGACCTTGATCCGGTCGCCATGCGGACCTACAGAGTCCATCTCCGGCGCCAGGTCGGTGGGCAGGACAATGATGGGGACGCGGGACTTGCCAGCCTGGGCGAACAGGTTGGTCACCAGGGAATCAGAAATGCCGAGGACGAACTTGGCCACCGAGTTGGAGGTGGCCGGCGCTACCACCAGTACACGATAGATGCCCTGGGGAAAACGCCCTACCAGGGGTGAGCTGGCCAAGGTTTCCCGGTAGACCCGAGCGCCATGCCCATAGATATGCTCCTTCAGCCGGTACATGCGCAGCACCTCTTCCGCCGCCCTAGAGAGGAAAATATCCACGTTCTCGCGTCGCAACAGCCGTTCCGCGCTCTCGGCCAGGAGATGGCCGGCACCGGTAATCGCCCAGGCGATTCGTTGTTCCCCCATCTTTCATCTCCGCGCTAGCATGGCGTCCTCCGGGTGATTGCCCAGCAGCAGGCGGTGCCAGGAGCGCCCATCCCGGGCCTGCACCAGTTCCAAGGCGCCGGAGGCCCGGGCTATATCCCCCGCCTGCGCCTGCTCGCAGAAACGCCCCCGGAAGGAGACGATCTCGGACAAACCTCCAACCGTGGACACACACGGAGGCGCCACTCCTCCATCCCCTGAGCTCCCCAGTAAGCGCACCCCGGCCAGGAAGTAGCGACAGGGGGTGAAGATGGCCTCGCTGGCGTCGGTCACCGTGGCCTCGATGGCCACCCGGCCCAGAGGGACATAGCGGCGGTCGCCATATCTCTCGCCAACCTCGGCCGGCGCTTTGAGGAAGCGGAGGAAATATCGCCGGCCGCGGAACCGTCCCTGGATGACCTTTTCCCGCTCGCTGCTCACAAAGTCCGAAAAGGACATGTGAGTATCTGCCAGCCGCGAAGCATAGAGTTCCCGCACGCCCTGCTCGTCGAGCCGGCCGACCTCGCTGGTCTCGTCAGCCAGCAGCCTTTTCAGCGCCCGCTGGACGGCCCAGCAGTTCTGCCCGCCGTAGATCGTCACATCCAGGTCCGAAGCGGGGGTGTGTAAGCCGATGAGCAGTGAGCCGGAAATGCCCAGGCTGGTCCAGGGGATGCCAGCCTCCCGCTGCAACAAGCGGGCGAAGGCCAGGGCGTCCTCTTCCACGACATCCCGTTCCGGCTTTTGGCGAAGTTCCTGTAAGCGCGCGCAGGGATCGTAAACGCGTCGTAAGCATTGCCGAGGGACGCTTTGCAAGGTGGTCTGGCACATGGGGTCAAAAGTCAGGTATTGGGCATACTCGGCCCGCAAGAGCTGTTCCTGCTCCGCGAAGTGGTACAGACGGCGGTAACAGCGGCCCTCTTTCTGCCGGTCGCCAGTTGGATCGGGCACGTAGCGGAGACAGGCCAGAAAACGATCGGGAGGGTGCACCAGCCCCTTCACGGCGAAGAACAGACCCTCATTAGTCTCCAGATAGTGGCTCTCGATGACTTTATGTAAACGTTCGGCCATCAGCGGTCAGCTTTCAGCAGTGAACGGTCGGCGGTCAATGTATCACGGAACAAGCTGCTTGTCAATCGGCATCGGGCTGGTTGCCGATTCATTTGCTCGCAATGGTCATCCATGCTAAAATAGCGACGTTGCTGTTCCCGGTTTAAGAGAGAATGCTACGATGCGACTTCTGGTCAGCGTCGTGAGCGCCGATGAGGCCAGAGAGGCCATCGCCGGCGGCGCCGACATCCTGGACGTCAAAAATCCCGCCGAAGGCTCTCTGGGGGCGCACTTCCCCCGGGTGATCCAGGAAGTGCGGGCAATTACCCCCCGGTGGCTGCCGGTGAGCGCCGCCATCGGCGACATGCCCAACTTGCCCGGCACGGCTGCGCTGGCCGCACTGGGGGCAGCCACCTGCGGCGCGGACTACGTGAAAGTCGGGTTATGGGGGCCGAAGAGCGAAGCCGAGGCGGTCGTCTTGCTGCAGGAGGTCCAACGGGCAGTTAGTGCGCTCCCAGGCGTGATGGTCATCGCGGCCGGCTACGCCGACGCCCAGCGGGCCGGCGGCGCACCGCCTAACGCGGGTTGGTTGCTACTCCCAACGCTCTTGCCGCGCATCGCCCAGGCGGCCGGGGTGGCCGGCTGCATGCTGGACACGGCGATCAAGGATGGGCGACGCCTCTTCGATTTCCTTTCGCCAGAAACGCTCCAGGCCTTGGCAGCTGAAGCTCACGCCGCCGGCCTGCTCTTTGCCCTGGCCGGGACACTCCAGGAGCAGGATCTGCCCCTGGTCCGGGACCTGGGGGCCGATGTGGCTGGGGTGCGCTCGGCGGCCTGCCGGGATGGCCGTCGCGCCGGGCCATTGGACCCGGAACGGGTGCGGCGGCTGCGGGAGGTCATCGCCCTGCCCCTCGGGAACGCTGCGCAGCGGGGCGGTTGCCAGGGCCGCGAGTGATGCGCGTGCCGTGCGTCTGCCCCATTTGCAATAGCTCCGCCAGCCGTTCAAGGCGCTGGCCGTTGATCATCCAGGTCTCCAGATCGACCGAGGCCAGGACAGTGGCCAGGTATTCGTCTACGCCCCCGCGATGGCCCGCCAGGTCATCCACGGTCATCTGGAGGAGCAACTGAGCCCGCTCGCTCTGCGCCGGGTCAGCCGAGAAGAGCCCGTCCACGTCTTTCAACAAGATCAGCCGGGGCGCGCGCACCTGCCCAGCCACCCACGCCGCGATGGAATCGGAGGTGACCTGCCAGGAATGGGGCAGCGGATCGGCCTGGGTCAGGAGTGAACTGGGGAGCAGGATCGGCGTCTGACCGCCCGCGGCCACCCGGCGGGCCGAGAGGAGGTCTTCGACCAGGACGCTACCGGGCACCAGGTCGCCCAGGAGACAGCCGTACTGATCCATGGCCAGCAGCGCCATGCGGTGGGCGGTCGCCTCACTGAGGCGATAGCGGCGATGGTGGTCCCGCACCGCGTCGGCGAACTCTCCGCCACCCGGCACTACCAACAGGCGATGCTGCGCCCCCAGCCGCCCGATCTCACGGCCCAGGGCTGTCAGCCCCTGACCCCGGCTTAGACTACCACCGACTTTGAGTACAGCGTCCATGTGTTGGGTTCACCATCAATAGCAAGCTACCATGTCCGGAGTGTTTTCAGATCAGCTCGGCCTCCAACCGCTCGGCCAGCAGATGGGCCGCCGCCCAACATGGAGCCACCTCCGACGCCTCGCGGCCCCACTGCGCCGCCAGGTCCAACACCTTGAGCCCCAGCCGGCGACCGGCCTCAGCGGCCAGGAAGGCCCCCGAGCCCATAGCCACCAGGGGCAGGTCCCGGCGGCCGGCCAGGCGGGAAAGAACCTGATGCATCGCTTCTTCGATTTGCCGGAGCTGTTGATGGTGGATGTAGTACGCCATCTCCTCCACCTCGGCCGGGTTCAGCAGTTCCAGGTCGGCGCAGACCAGCCGGGCCAGCCGCTCTCGGGCATATTCGGCCGTCGGGGGCCGTCCATCGGTGGTGGAGCAGGTGTAGTCGGCGGGCTGAATGTGACCCAGGATCAGGTGGACGTCGCCGCTGATGGCGAAATACTCCGCAGACACCGGGCACAAGCGGCCGCGCACGGGCACCCGGTGGACGATGGCCGCCAGATGGGTGCGCAACACCCCGGTGTAGACCAACTCCCCGGAAAGCAGGCGGTCCAGGTCGGTGCGCCCCAGGCCGGCCACCTCGCCGTTCAGGAGGGGAATGATGTCGGTGGTGGTGCTCCCTACGTCCACCAGCAGGCAGTTTGGGTATTGTCTGGCCAGGAAGAGGGCAGTGGCCAGCCAGTTGGCGGCGGCGAAGTCCAAGGGCCGCTTCCGAGCTTGGGCCAGCGGGACGAACTCGCCGGCCAGGCTCAGTGCGTAGATGGGGCAGTCAGGAAAGGCCGCGGCTATGCTATCCAGGACGAAAAGGACCCCCTCTCGCTTGCTGCGGAAGACGTCGGCCAGTTCCGCGGTCATGGTCAGGGCCATGGCCTGGGGCAACTCCGAGGTCGCCTGGGCCAGCACTTCCTGGAGCAATGTCGCCAGTCGCTCCCTTTCTCGCCAGATCTCGTAAGGGCGAGAGGCAGTCCGCACCGCCTGGGCCTCACCGCGCTCGTAAGCCAGCCAGGCGGCCTTGGTGTTGGCGCCACCTACGTCCCAGCCAACAATGGTGATCATATCGCCGCCTCCCATGCCCATAGGTTATCTTTGGAGAAGGAAACCTTGCCGGTGATGGAAGCTTTTTCCGGCAGAACGCCCTGGCGACAGGCCTGCCAGATCGCCTGGGCCAGGTTGAGCTGCAGCACCCGACGCAGGCCGATGTAGGAGGTGGTCAGGCGGGGGTTGATTTCCATCAGCCACGCCTCCCCGTTCAGCAGGACCAGGTCCACGCCCACGTAGCCTTGCAGCCCCGGCAGCAGGCCGACGGCGGCTTGGGCCACGGCGTAGGCGCGCGTCGCGGCCGGATGCGACAGCGGCACAACGCCGCCGCGATAGGCAAAGGGGCAACCGGTTACGATCTCCTGCCCGTTGAGGCAGAGCGGCAACGCCTGGCCTTCTGCCACCAGCAGGGAAACGCTGGCGTGAGTGCCGGCTACGAAGCTTTGGAGCAAAATCTCCTCCCGGCCGGTGGCTTGGCGCAGGACGGCCAGGGCGGCGGCCAGTTCCGTCTCGGTGGCCACCAGGCAGACCCCCTCGCAGCCCACGCCGTCCACTGGCTTGGTCACCAGCGGGTAGCCGATCTCGCGAGCCACTCGGGGGGCGTCAGCAAAGCTGGTCCGCTGGGTCACAGGGGTCGGCAGTCCGGCCTGCCGGAAGCGCTGATAGCAAGCCCACTTGTCGCCAGCGATGGCCACGGCCACCGGGCTGGAGCCCAGGAGAGGGACACCGGCGTCTTGCGCCATCGCGCTGAGCCTGGCCAGGGTGCCGTCTGTCTCCGGGGCAATGATCAGCGCGGCATCGCTGCCAGCGAGCAGCGCGGCAAAGACGGCCGCGTGCTGGCCCCGGGGGACGCCCACCACATCGTCCGCCGGGAGGGACAAGTTTGCCAGGCGCTGGTCAAGGGTGGTGACGGTATGGACCGCGCCCCAGGCCCGAAAATCGGCCAGGACCGCCCAGAGCATGGCCTCGCCTTCGGCGGCCAAGCCGCTGGGCAGTTTTCCTGGGGGCAATCCCCCGCCGGTGATGAATTCGTGAACGAAGACGCAAGGGGGAGAAACCATGCGCCTGATCCCGGTGATGGATTTGAAAGATGGCGTTGTGGTGCACGCCGTGAAAGGTGAACGGGGGCGTTACCGGCCGGTCGAGAGCCTGCTCGCCGGCACGGCCGAGCCATTGGCCGTGGCCCGAGCCTTCCGCGAGAAGCTAGGGTTACAAGAGCTCTACATCGCTGACCTGGATGCTATCCAGGGCCATGGCCATCATCAGGCCCTCATCGCCCGCCTGGCCCAGCCGGGGGAGGTAACACTTCTGGTGGATGCCGGCGTCACCGATGTAGAGCGTGCCCTGGAGTTGCTGGCCATTGGCGCTGGCAAGATCATCATTGGAGCCGAAACCCTGGCCAGTTGGGAGGCGCTGGTGGCCATCTGCGCCGCGGTCCCGGCCCAACGCCTGGTCTTCAGCCTGGACATGCGGGCCGGCCAGGTGCTTTCCCGCAGCCCGCAGCTAGCCGCCCTGTACCCCCTGCAGGTTCTCGAACGGTTGCAGCAGATGGGTTGGCAGGAGGTGATCCTGCTGGATCTGGCGCGCGTCGGCACCGGGGCCGGCGTGGACCGGGCGCTGATCGCCGAGGCGCGGCGACGGTGCCCAGAGCTGACCCTCCTCGTCGGTGGAGGCGTGCGGCAGGCAAGCGAACTCTGGGACCTGAAAGCGTTGGGCGTGGCCGGGGTGCTGGTGGCCACCGCGCTGCACCAGGGGACCATCACCGCCAATGACCTCCAAGGTTTCCGATCGGGCGCCGACCGCGAGGCCTCGAGCCACGGCCGCCCGTGGTCTTAAAGCCGCTTCAATTAACCTGATTCTCGGAGGTCTCCTGATAGGTTACGATAGCTCCTGGCTGTACCAGGCTGTCTGGCCGGGCGCTTCCTCCACACCCACGTTCATGCTGATCAGGTGGTCGGCCCCGCGGTCGCGCAGTTCCTTCGCCACTTCGCCCCAGATGTACTCGGCCAGCCGTTCGGCGGTGACGTTATCCACCGGTAGGGGCAGGACGTCTCTGGCCGGGAAAACGTAGCGGCGTTCCCCGAAGCGGATTTCCCAATGGCCTTCACTTTCCTGCATGCTCAACTGCTCGTTGCGCAGGGGGAGCAGGAAGCGATGGTCCAGGGCCTCGGTGATGCGCCGGACGATCTCCTTTAGGGCCACAAAATCGACGACATAGCTATCAGGGGCCAGGGGACCTTCCACGGCTACTGAGACGGCGTAGTTGTGCCCGTGGAGTCGCTCGCATTTGCCGCCGAGGGTGATAAAATGGGCGGCGCCGAAGCGCAGGTTGCCCTGTTCCACAATGACCTTGAATCCCATCTTCAGCTCTCCAGCCATTCCTGCATGGAAGTGTGCCTGGTCAGGTGCTGGCCCGTCAAGATCTCGCGGCGGATCTCGCCCAGGATACCATACCGTTCGGCAAAGGCGTTGTGCTTATGGATGCCCTCGAAGTTCACCTGCCTGGCCTGGACGAAGGCTGTGTCTGGCAGGTCGGGATACATATCCACCGCGTTTTGGAGCATTTCTCGCACCACGTCCTCGACGAACTTGGGGTTTTGGTGGGCCTTGTTCACCACAAAGAACTCGTCAGGCCTCTTCAAGAGGTCATAGGTTTCGGAGCTCATGGAACTTTCGATAATCTCTACCAGGTCCTCGGCTCGCACCTCTTGGTCCGAGCCGATCATGAAGGTACCGCGGCCTCGCTGGTTGTGGGAGGCGAGAGGGATGGCATTCAGCGCCCGCTTTGCCTCTTCCGGGGAGAACCCTTCCTCCCGCAGTCGTTCCGTGGAGTGCTCCCGGACCATGTCCTGAGCACACGGGCAGACCGTCATCCCGTCGGCCTCAGCGCCGACGATATGTTTGCAGTGCTTCTGGGTGCTGACCGCGATGCCGATCAGGGTGTAGAGCTCCTGCATTTTCTTGCCTGAGAGCGGGGCGATCTTCTCCATCGGGTAGACGGCCTGGATATGCACCTCGGAGCGGAGGGCCTGTTGCCTTTCGACCACTTGGCGGGCAATGCGCTCGGCCAGGGTCTCGATGCCGGGCGATTTCTCCAGCGTGATCTCCTCAGCGATCTCCTCCAGCACGTCGCCGAAGCGGGACATGTGGACCCCCATCTGCCCCGGGTTCAGGTCAGCGAAGAGGTCCATCTCGGCGTAAAAGAGGTTCTCCTGCCCGCCCCGGCTGATGCGGATGATCCGGCGCAGACCAGTGACGCCGGCCCGGCTCAGGCTGACGTGGACGGCTGGCTGGGCCTGCTGCACGTCCCCGTACAGGTGGACGCGGAGCCCGCGCGGCACCCGGGTCACGCCTTCACGGTCTACTCGCTGGAGAAGCTCAGCCACGGTCAGATTCAGGGTGGGATGCACCAGATCGGCGGCGATCTCTGCCAGAGGCACCAGGACGAAGGCCCGTTCGCCCAGGCGCGGATGGGGGATGGTCAATTCCGGTGATTCCATGATCAAATCGTCGTAAAACAGGATGTCGATGTCAATGGGGCGCGGGGCATTGCGAAAGCTGGGCTCGCGTCCCATCCGTCTTTCGATCTGTTTGAGGAAGCGCAAAAGCTCGTGAGGGGAGAGTACGGTGGTAATCAGACAGGCGATATTGAGGAAGTCTGGTTGTTCCAGGTAGCCGACCGGCCTGGTTTCGTAGCACGCAGAGACCTTCTCGATGGCAGCCCGGGCGCGGATATGCTGTAAGGCCTGCACCAAGTTGCTCTGACGATCCCCCAGGTTTCCACCCAGGCCGAGGTAAACATTATGCCGTTCAGACACCCTATGGATTCCTTCTATCCGAGGATGGTGTCACCACGACCGGCCCAACACCTGTCAACTCGCAGTAAATTTTATGTGGCACCACTGTTTCAAGTCAGAAAAGCGCGACCCGTACATTATAGCCTGCTAACGCTGCACAGTCAAGGAAAAAATGTGCGGGGGCCAGGACATACTACACACTTTCTACGGTATGCAATCGCCGTTCCTCTGGCCCACCGCGGATGGTGGCTCATTGCAAAGGCGCGAGCTGACGCTTTACGAACTGGTTGACCTGTTGCGCCTGGCGCCATGCCTCTTGCGCTACTTCTCTCGTGTAGTTTGTTGGCCAGTGAATAGGGTAACGCGTCTCAATGTAGAACGGATTTAGGTACCGGCAGGCTTCGCGTAGCTGCTTGAAGGAAGGCTCCCTCCGCCGGCAGGTCTCCAGCAGCTCTAAGAGGTTATGGGCTGGTCTGAACTCCAGTTCGTTGGCGACGATGTAGGCTTTTAGATACTTTTCGGCGGCCTGTTGAAAGTGGAAACAGATTGGAGCAAAGTAAGCCGTGTCTTGAAGGGCAGAAACGGCAAAGCCGTAGTCCTCGTCGGCTTTATCTAACCATTCTCTGACGACTCTGAGGTCAGCCATACAGAACCTTGCCCTCCTTGAGGATGGCCTTCACAAATGGATCCCCCAGGCTGATCCTTTCCTCCACCTCCTCTGGCTTATAGACGATGAAATCCACTCCTATCCGATATCTAATCAGCCTGTCCAATTCCCGGATGCGTTCAACACCCAACTCAGGCGAGTTACTCTTGACTATGAAGAGATCGATATCGCTCCCCTCATGGTACTCGCCTCGGGCCAGGGAGCCAAAAAGTATGATCTTCTCGGGCCTGTATTTTCTGATGATCTGCCCCACGATGCTCTGGAGCTCGGCTTGATATCTCTTTAACAGTCGATCCTTCGTTTTGTTCATGGTACTTAAATCCTAAAAGAGATTAAGGTACATTGCAGGATAACAGCGCCAGTGCCTGGCACAACGTCGCCGCCGCCTCCCACAGCGCGATTCGTCTCCGGCGGGTCACCGCCGCAGCGGGACAAATCCCGACCGGCCTGAACATACCGTAGCATAAACCCGACCCCCAGTCAAGTACGATTCCAAGCAGCGCCCAGGGCTTGACAAAGGCCAAGCTGGTGGCATAATATGAGTGTGCCCTCACTCACTTGAGTGTATGTTCACTCATCTATTTGGAGAGGATGCCGAGATGGGTAGGAAACCTGATGCCTTGCGGGAAAGGTTGCGCCAGGAACGCCGGAGGGAGATCCTGACGGCAGCGGGCCGCGTCTTCGCCCAGAAGGGTTTCGAGAAGGCCACCACCCGGGAGATCGCCGCCCTGGCGGGGGTCGCCGAGGGGACGATCTACAACTACTTCCAGGGCAAGCGGGACCTGCTCATCAGCCTGCTGGGAAGCCTGATCACCGACTCCCTGCAGGAAGCCCTGACGGCGGAGCTTTTCGACCTGGACGAGCAGAGCTTCCTGGCAAACCTGATCGGCCGCAGGTTGGAGAGCATCACGAGCAATGCCGACATGTTGCTGGTGCTGTTTCAGCAGATCATGGTGGACGACGAGCTGCGCCGGTCCTATTTCACCCGGGTCTTCCTGCCGGTGACAACCCAATTAGAGGCCTACTTCCAGACCCGCATGGACAAGGGGATATACCGGCAGACGAACGCGCGGATGGTGGCCAGGGCCACCATGGGCGCCTTCGTGATGAACTTCGTTGTGCCCACCATCCTGGGCGAGCGCGCCATGCCCGGCCCCGAGCGCAAGCGCCTGGCGTGCGAGCTGGTTAACTTTCTCATCGGAGGCCTGGTGCCACAGCCAGCGCCAACCAGCGTAACCGCTTCCAGGTCGCGGGAAGGGAGCAAGCCATGAGCCTGGTCCGCCTGCGCTCGATCATTCGCAAAGAGTTTATTCACATCTTCCGAGACCCACGGACCTTGATCGTGATCTTCTTGATCCCGGTGATCCAACTGATCCTCCTGGGCTATGCCGCCACCACCGACATAAAGCACCTGCCCACCGCGGTGCTGGACCAGGACCGGACCCCGGAAAGCCGCGACTTGATCAGCACCTATCAGGCCTCGGATTACTTCCACATCAAGTACTACGCTGACAGCCAGGCAACCCTGACCTACCTGGTGGACAGCGCCAGGGCCCGGGCGGCGATGATCATCCCCTCCGGCTACGGCCATGACCTATTGAAGGAGAACCGGGCCGCCGTCGCCTTCATCATCGACGGTTCTGACCCGGCGGTGGCCAGCACCGCTTTCGCCGCGGCCCAGTCAGTAGGCCAGTCCAAGGGGATACAGATCATCCAGCGGCGCTTTAACGTGGACCCGGCCCGCCTTCCCGGCATCGACGTGCGCCCTCGGGTGTGGTACAACCCGGAGATGAAGAGCAGCCATTTCATGATCCCGGCTCTGATGGGACTGATCCTCCAGTTCCTGACCACGTTTCTCACTGCCCTCTCCATCGTCCGGGAGAAAGAGCAGGGGACTATCGAGCAACTGGTGGTGACGCCGATCAAGCCAGTGGAACTGGTCCTGGGCAAGGTTACGCCCTACGTGGTCGTCGCCTTCTTCGACTTCCTGGAGGTGCTGGTGATCGGCATCTTCTGGTTCGGCGTTCCCGTCCACGGTTCCATCCCCCTCCTCCTGGCCCTGGCGGCGCTGTTCCTGCTCACCAGCCTGGGTTTGGGCCTGTTCATCTCGGCCCTGGCCCGGAGCCAGCAAGAGGCCATGCTACTCACTGTGCTCATTCTATTTCCATCCATCTTCCTTTCCGGTTTCTTCTTCCCGCTGGAGGCGATGCCGGCGGTGCTTCAGGCCATCAGCCTTATTATACCGTTGCGCTATCTGCTGGCGATCATCCGGGGGATCGTCCTCAAAGGCGTGGGGCTGGACGTGTTCTTTGGCGAGGCCATAGCCCTGATCATCTTCGGGGCGGTGATCCTGACCGCAGCCTCCCGGCGGTTCACCAAGACCCTGGAATAGGCCAGGGCTTCGAGCGGAGGGCCCATGACCGGCGAGTTTGCCATCCAAGCCGAGAAATTAACCAAGCGCTTCGGGCCGGTGGTGGCCGTCGACGGCCTGGACCTGGCGGTGCCCAGGGGCGAGACCTTTGGCCTGGTGGGACCCGACGGCGCCGGCAAGACCACCACCATCCGTCTCTTGTGCGCGCTCCTCCGGCCAACCCAGGGCCGGGCGACGGTGGCGGGGTTCGACACGGTGCGCCAGCCGGAGGAGGTCAAGGTGCGCATCGGCTACATGGCTCAGCGCTTCGCCCTGTACCCGGACCTCTCGGTGCGGGAAAACCTGGAGTTTTTCTCCGACGTCTTTAACGTGCCGCCGGATCAGCGACTGGCGCGGACCGCTCGGCTGCTTTCCTTCTCTCGTCTGGAGCGTTTCCAGGACCGCCGGGCGGCCCACCTTTCCGGGGGGATGCAGAAGAAGCTGGCCCTGGCCTGCACCCTGGTCCACGAACCCGAGGTGCTGTTCCTGGACGAGCCCACCACCGGAGTGGACCCGGTGTCAAGGCGAGAGTTCTGGGACATCCTGCTGGAGCTGCGCCTGCGGGGTGTGACTGTACTGGTGAGCACGCCTTACATGGACGAGGCCGAGCGCTGCGGCCGGGTCGGGCTCCTATACCGGGGACGGCTCATCCATGTCGATGCCCCCGAAGTCGTGCGCCGCCTGGTGAAGGGCGAATTGCTGGAGCTTCAGCCCACCATGCCCGGTGGCCGGGGGCTTCTGGCCATGCGCCAGGCCCGGGAGGCCCTGGCCGGCCAGCCGGGCGTCCTGGAGGTGCAGTCCTACGGTGACCTGTTGCGCGTATTCGTGGACGACGCCGCCCTGCGCCTGCCCCAGGTGGAGCTGGCCCTCACCGCCCGAAACATCCTGCCCCGGGGCCTGCACCGTATCGAGCCCCGCCTGGAAGAGGCCTTCATCTCATTGGTCCGGGCGAAGCAGGCGGCGGACCCCGGGCGGGAGGTGAAGCTATGAAAGCCAGTGAACCTTCGATAGTGGCCCAGGGGCTGACCAAACGTTTCGGCGACTTCACCGCCGTGGCTGGGATCAGCTTTGAGGTGAACCAGGGCGAGATCTTCGGCTTCTTGGGCCCCAATGGCTCGGGTAAGACCACCACCATCCGCATGTTGCTGGGGTTGCTGCGGCCCAGTGCCGGCAGCGCCCGAGTGCTGGGCTTCGACGTGACCCAGCAACGAGAGGAAATCCGCCAGCTTATCGGTTACATGTCTCAGCGTTTCAGCCTTTACGGGGACCTCACGGTGATGGAAAACCTGCAGTTCTACGCCGGGACCTATGGCGTCACCGGACGCGAGCTCCAAGAGCGAGCCAGGGCCATCGTGGAGGTGGCTGGGTTGGCCGGGCGGGAGGATGAGCGGGCTGCCAACCTTGCCGGGGGCTGGCGGCAGCGATTGGCCCTGGGCACGGCCATCGTCCACCAGCCCCAGATGCTCTTCCTGGACGAGCCCACCGCCGGGATGGATCCCCTCTCCCGGCGGGCCTTCTGGGACCTGCTTTACGAATTGGCCGAGGCCGGGGCCACTATCTTCGTCACCACCCACTACATGGACGAGGCCGAGCGGTGCCAGACCCTGGCTTTCATTCACGAGGGACACATCGTGGCCCGGGGCACGCCCCAGGCCATCAAGGAGACCCAGATGCCGGCCCAGGTGCTGGAGGTGGACTGCCCGGAGCCCGAGGCGGCTGCCGGCGCCCTGCGCGGCCTGGGCATCTTCGACGAGGTGGCCATGTACGGCTCGCTGATCCACCTCATCGTCCCTCAGGCCGCGGCCTACGGGTTGCAGGTCGAAGCCCTGCTCAGGCAGCGAGGGACTCCTCCGCGGCGGGTGGCCCTGGTGCCACCATCTCTAGAGGACGTTTTCATCGCCAGCATGAAAGCGATCAACCGCGCCAATCAGCAGGCTGGAAAGAGGGCTTAACATGCACGCTAAACACAAATGGGTTTCAGTGGCCTTGACCTTGGTCCTAGTCATTGCCGCTGGGCTCTGGTGGGCGATAGAGGGTTCCCGGACCAGCTCGGGGGCCTTTCTGGCCTCGGGCGTTATAGAGGCCACGGAGGTGCTCATCGCCAGTGAAGTCCCCGCTCGAGTGGTGGAGGTGGCCGCCGAAGAGGGCCAGACCGTGGAGGCCGGGGCGGTGCTGGCCCGTTTGGACGATGCCGTGGCCCGGGCCCAGGTGAGGCAGGCCGCGACCGCCCTGGAGCTGGCCCAGGCCCAACAGGCCCGGCTCCTGGCCGGGGCCCGTCCCCAGGAGCTGCGGCAGGCAATGGCGGCGGTGGGCCAGGCCCAGGCGGCTCGGAACGCGGCCAGGCAGGCCGTGGAGGATAGCCTGTCGGTGCTGAAGGACCCCCAGGAGCTGAAGGCTCGCATCACCGCGGCCCGGGCCCGGGTGGCCGCGGCGGAGCAGCGGGTCCAGGCGGCCCTCCAGGCCAAAGAGGCCGCCCAGCGCCAGCGAGTTGCCTTGGAAACGGCTCTCGACGCCCTGCGGAAGCGCGTGACGGTCCCGAATGAGCTGCAGAGTCGGCTGAGCCTGGCCGTGGCCCAGGAATGGTCGGCCTGGGTCAGCGTCAACGCCAGCCAGGCCACCCTGGAAGGTGCAAAAGACGAATTAGGCGCCCTCCTGGCCATGCAGCAAGATCCCCTGGCCATGCAGGCCCAGATGGACGCGGCCCGGGCCCGCTATGAAGCGGCGGAGGCAGCCCTGGCCCTGGCTCAGGCCCGGCTGGAGGCCCTGCAAAACGGCGCCACAGCCGAGCAGAGGGCGGGGGCCGAGGCCCAGGTGAGGCAGGCCCAAGCTGGCTTGCGGGCGGCACAGTTGGTGCACGATAAGCTCACCCTGCGGGCTCCCCGGGCCGGGCTGATCCAGGCCAGGACCGTCAGCCTGGGCGAGCTGGCCCTGCCGGGCGCCACGCTGCTCCGGTTGGCAGACCTGAACCAGGTGACCATGTCGATTTACGTGCCGGAAGGAGAGCTGGGCCGGGTGCGCCTGGGGCAGGAGGTAATGGTGGTTGCTGATGCCTACCCTGGCCGGAATTTCCCGGGCAAGGTATCGTTCATCGCCCCCCAGGCTGAGTTCACTCCTAAGAGCATCCAGACCAGGGATCAGAGAGCACGCACGGTGTACGCGGTGAAGATGGTGCTGGACAACCCCGATGGGGCGCTGAAGCCCGGCATGTGGGGGGAAGCCAGGCTCTAGGGCGCCGCGGCGCCTGGCTCGGGGAGGGTTCATATGGCAAGGTTCCGGGTCGCGGCGATCTTAATATCGGCGCTTTTGGCCGCAGGGTGGTACTGGTTCCAGGGACGGACCGCCGAGGGCGGCCCTGTCCGGGCCACCGGCAGCCTGGAGGCAGAGAGGTTTTTGGTGGTAGCCGACACTGGAGGTCGCGTGGCCGAAGTGTTGGTCAAAGAGGGTGACGAGGTGGCAGCGGGAGCGGTGGTGGCCAGGCTGGACGCCGCCCTGGGCAGAGCCCAGGTGGAACAGGCCCAGGCTGCCCTGGCCGTGGCCCAGGCCAACCTGGCTCGGGTGAAGGCCGGTGCACGGCCGGAGGAAGTGGCGGCGGCCAGGGCTTCCCTGGCTCAGGCCCAGGCTGTGGCCAGGGGAGCCAGGCAGGCCTGGGAGAACGCCGCCGCGGTGCGCCGCAATCCCCAGGACTTGAATCTCCAGATCGCCATCGCCCGCAGTCAGTCAACAGTGGCTGACCAGCAGGTGGAGCAGGCCAGGGCGCAATTGGCCACCGCCCTGGCCTTGCGCGACGGGTATTTTCCCGGCAGCGCCGAGTGGGACGTGGCGGACCGGCAGGCCAAAGCTGCTCTGGCCGCGGTGTTGGCCGCCCAGGTCGCCCGCGACGGGGCACAAAAGGGCCTGGACGACCTCCTGGCGATCAAGGCCAACCCGTTGATCCTTAACACCCAGGTGAACGCAGCCAAAGGCGCCTACGAGCAGGCAGCCAGAGCGGTGGAGGCGGCACAGGCCGCCCTGGAGGTCCTGGAAGTGGGCCCCACCGCAGAGGATTTAGCTATCGCCCAAGCTCAGGTACATCAGGCCGAGGCCGCTGTGGAACTGGCTCAGGCCCAGTTCGCCCGGTTGACCCTGGCAGCGCCGGCGGGGGGAGTGGTGTTAGAGCGGCTGGCGGAGCCGGGCGAGACGGTGGGGATCGGCGCCGTCCTGCTCACCCTGGGCCAGATGGAACAGTTGAAGATGACGGTCTACCTGGCGCAGGCTCAGGCGGGCCGGGTCCAGGTGGGCCAGGAGGCCCGGGTGAGGGTGGACGGCTACCCCGGCCGCACCTTTGCCGGCCGAGTGGTCTACGTCTCCTCCCGTGCCGAGTTCACTCCCAAGAACGTCCAGACCAGGGACGAGCGGGCCAAGATCGTCTACGCAGTCAAGCTCCATGTGCCTAATCCCGACCGATCCTTGAAAGCCGGCATGTGGGGCGAGGCGGAGTTCTGATCGCCAGCGCCTTTCTTCGCCAGGTGCCGTCATGGGGTAAATTCCCAACAAACGAGGCAAGGTTGTTACCGTCGAGTTATTCACGTACTCCGGTGCGCCCCGGCGCATGAAAATGATTGTCATTTTCTAAGGGAGAGCAGAGGGGTAGCAGGCCAATCGTATTGGCCGTGAGCCGCCCAACGCGGTTGGGCTCCTACCCCTCAAGTCAATAAGGTGGTCAATCCTCCCGCAGGTTCCGAACCTGCGGGAGGATCAACTGAAAAATGATGGTTATTTTCAAGGGAGGGAGACCGCTCAGAGCGCAGGAATGGCAGCTACCCGCTCCCTGCCCCCTGCTATCTACTATCCGCGCGGTGAATGCTCTCGTGCTTTGAGGTGAAGCTTCGCTAGCAAAACAGTATTTCCTCTGGTCACTTACACTCGCCCCAAGCATTGAAAATCCCCAAGCAGTGTGCTATATTGGCACGGTCGAAACTCGCGGTTATTAGCACATCACACTCACATTCAATTCTAAGAGGTGGAACAGTGAAGACGATCTGCATGATCGGCGTTGGTTACGTAGGGCTGGTCACCGGGGCCTGCCTGGCTGACCTGGGCAACCACGTGGTCTGTCTGAACCGAAGCAAGGAGAAGGCGGAAAACCTAAAAAAGGGTGTCATGCCCATCTACGAGCCCGGCCTGGAGGAGGTCGTCCGGCGGAACTACAAGGCTGGCCGCCTGGATTTCACCACCAACTACCAGGAGGCCATCAGTGAAGCCGAGCTGGTCTTCATCGCCGTGGGCACGCCCTCCGGCGTGGACGGGGAGGCTGACCTGAAGCACGTGCAAGATGCTGCGGAAAACGTGGCCCGGGCCATGGACCACCCGCTGATCATCGTTAATAAGAGCACTGTGCCCATTGGCACCGGCGACTGGGTGGCCAATATTGTGGAAAAAAACAAGAATGCCGACGTGGCCTTCTCCGTGGTCTCTAATCCCGAGTTCCTGCGGGAGGGCTCGGCGGTATACGATTTCATGAACCCGGACCGGGTGGTCTTGGGCTCCCTGAACCGCCAGGCCGCCGAGGCCGTGGCCCAGCTCTACTTCCCCCTCCAATGTCCCATCATCATCACCGATTTGAGGACGGCGGAGATGATCAAGTACGCCTCCAACGCTTTCCTGGCCACCCGCATCTCTTTCATCAATGAGATATCCTCCATCTGCGAGCGCCTGGGCGCCGACGTCAAGGACGTCGCCCGGGGCATGGGCTACGACAAGCGCATTGGCCCGGCCTTTCTGGAGGCTGGCGTGGGGTGGGGAGGCTCCTGCTTCCCCAAGGACGTGAGGGCTCTGGCCCACATGGCCACCATCCATGGTTGTCACCCCCAGCTCTTGCGGGCGGTGATGGAGATCAACCGCGACCAGCGAGTCAAGGTGCTCCAGAAGCTGCGGGAGATCCTGGGCTCCCTTGATGGGAAAGAGATCGGCATCCTGGGCCTATCCTTCAAGCCCAACACCGACGACATGCGTGAGGCTCCCTCCATCGAGATCATACGGCTCCTGCGCAACGAGGGCGTTTTGATTAAAGTTTATGATCCGGTGGCCATGGACGTGGCCCGGGGCATCTTGAAGGACATAACCTATTGTCGAGACCCCTATGAGGTGGCTCAGGGCAGCGACGCCCTGGTCGTGGTCACCGAGTGGAACGAGTTCAAACAACTGAACATGGTTAGGATCAAGGCTGCCATGCGCCAGCCCGTTCTCATTGACGGCCGTAATATCTACCAGCCGGCGGAGATGAAGAGCCTGGGCTTCACCTATCGGGGCATGGGGCGGGGCTACGATAGCTAGCCCCTTTGATTCAGATTTCTTCGCCAGTAGAGAAATGAGTTACCAAGTCAAGGTTTTCTACTGGTGCAGAATAATTATCTAACGGGAGGTAAATATCATGGCGGAACTGAGCGAACGCATTCAGCGAGCTGACTGGAAGCTAGAGAAACACGTGCCGGTCATCGAAGCCCCGGACCAGGTGAAGGCGGGCGAGCTCTTTGAGGTGAAGGTCACCCTGGGGAAGGAGGTCGCCCATCCCAACACCACCGAACACCATATCAGTTGGATCACCATCTACTTCCATCCGGAGGGCGAAAAGTTCACCCACCAGGTGGGCCACTTTGAGTTCTCCGCCCACGGTGAGTCCACCGCCGGTCCTAACCAGGGCCCAGTCTACACACACCACCAGGTGACAGCATCGCTGAAGGTCAGCAAGCCTGGCGCACTACATGCCCTGGCCTTGTGCAACATCCACGGGCTGTGGGAGAGTTCCAAGGAGATCACGGTAGTAGAGTAGCCACACGGCGAAGGGGCGCCGCAGAGAAGCTTGCCTGTGGCCGACAGGCAATGGCTGCGGCGTCCCTTCAGGTTGCCTCCGCCACTGCGCCTTCTCGGCGCCTCGTTTGGCGAAATTGACCTGTTATCTCAAGTGGATCCTTGGCAGGAGGAGGTCAACATGGTCATGACAATTCTTGAAGCTCACATCGTGCCCGAAAATTGGATAAACCGTATTTCCGCGGCGCTTCGGCACTGCCGACTGCGTTAGCCGGCATGCGCCTACCCGATTCCGCCTACAACGGCTAACATGTATGTAGAAAGAAGATGAGGCACACATGAGAAAGCTCATTTCATTGTTCCTCCTCATGGCTCTCTTTACCTTCGTTGGAAGTGGCTGTGGGCCAGGTCCGTCTCCCACTTCCGTTCCAGGAGCGCCCGCACTGACACCTGCACCGCCTACACTTACGCTGACACCAGCGCCGTCTGCCCCACCAGAGAAAGGAGCCCAAGCGATGCCTTTTGAACTGACGAGCACCGCCTTCGCGCCCGGAAAGCCGATTCCCCGTAAGTATACCTGTGACGGCGAGGACATTTCACCGCCGCTGCAGTGGGGCGATCCGCCCCAGTTGACTCGTAGTCTTGCGCTCATCGCCGATGACCCCGATGCGCCGGCGGGTACCTGGGTCCACTGGGTGCTCTATAACCTGCCGGCGGGAGCGCGCGCCTTGCCAGAGGCCGTTCGCTCCGACGCTACCCTGCCCGACGGCAGCCGACACGGTCAGAACAGTTGGCGGCGGCTGGGCTATGGTGGCCCCTGTCCACCTAGCGGCACCCATCGCTACTTCTTTAAACTGTATGCCCTGGACACGGTGCTCGACCTCGCCGCTGGCGCGAGCAAGGAGAAATTGCTCCAGGCGATGAAGGGACATGTCCTGGCCCAGACAGAAGTGATGGGCTTATACTCCAGGAAATAACACCTATATCTAACCGGCGAGGTCGCTTGTCAGGCAGGAACTCTTGGCTTCCGGGTCAGAGTTAAAGAACAGGTAGTCCTACCCCTCCCTGTCACCGGCAGGTTTTTCGCACAGGATGTAGGACAAGTTGCCAACTTGTCCCACCCGGGTTGTGTGAGGAACTTTACGCCGTTGGCCAGGCCGCTGCACATTTCAACCTCAGCCGGTGGCACCCACGGTTTGGTTTGTACTCCCTGCTCCTCTGGTAGAGACAGATTCGCAAAAGACAGGTTCTTAATTTAAGGGCGAACAAGAGGTTCGCCAATTAAGGATTTAGCTGCCATTGCGCTCTGTCAGGCAGAAGGTGAATGAGATGCACACTTACTTGATTGACATCTTAGAATGTCCGGTTTGTCGCGGCGAGTTGGCCTGGACCGTCACCGAGCACCGTGGAAATCGCATCGAGATGGCGGAGGCGCGCTGTATGGCGTGCGCCGCGACCTATCCTGTCCGCGAAGGCATTGGCCTATTTCTCACACCGGAACTGCCACGCAATGACCTGTGGGAACAGATGGAGGGCCAGTTAACCCAACACCTTCGTGAGCATCCAGAAGTCGAGCGTCTACTGATGGACGTGCCTCTGGATATATTAGCCCCCGCTGACCAATTCTTTCGCGCGCTTGTATTGGAAGAACGTGGCAAGTATGCCGAGGCAAAGGCAGCGCACGATCTGGCAAATGTAGGGCTATACACTCCAGAGTATCTGGCCTGCTATAACCGCCAATTCAGCTATGTCCCCGATCGTCTTTCCGCTTCAGATGGCCCGGTCGTTGATCTGGCCTCGGGACGATGTTACCTGGCCGAGGAACTGGCTCGCCGACTCGGGCGGCCCATCGTCGCCACCGACTTCAGTCCACGCGTGTTACGACGTGATCGCCGGTGGTTGGAGTCCCTAGGCTTGTACGACCGCGTCAGCCTGCTGGCCTTTGACGCGCGGCGCACCCCGTTCAAGGACGGTGCGGTCAAGACGCTGACGACTAACCTGGGGCTACCCAACATTAAAGAGCCTGGCAACCTGCTACAAGAGCTACGGCGCATTGTCGCTGGAACGTTCCTGGCCATCTCGGCCTTCTATCCAGAGGACGATGAGGCCAACACAGCGGTGATTCGCAAGGCAGGGCTGTCCACACTGCTCTTCCGCCGCTCGGCGCTTGAACATTTCGCTGCGGCCGGATGGCAGGTAGAGGTAGCCAACGTGTGTGCTGGGAAAGCGCGCCCCACGCCGATCGGCGTTGTGCTGGAAGGAGCCGGCATAGATGCCTTTCCGGTGGCGGAGACTGTGTTGGAATGGTGCGTGCTCGTTGCCCACTGAAACGGTATTTATCACGGGCAACGGTAGCTAACGAGGCGTGTGCGTCTGC
>JBFMCB010000009.1:0-35621 GCA_040754915.1 Chloroflexota bacterium
ATTTGCCAGAGGTTCTTATCGTACATGAGAGGTTACCATGATACCACCGAATAAACTTACCGAACGCGCGCAAGAGGCCTTCCACGGGGCCTACCAGATCATGCAACGCATGAACCATACGCAGTTGGACGTGGAACACTTGACCCTGGCCCTCCTGGAGCAGTCCGAGGGCACCGCCGGGGAAGTATTACGTAAGCTCGGGGTGGACGTGAGCCTGGTGCGCCGCCGCCTGGAGGACGTGCTCATCGCCTTTCCCAAGGTGCAGTACACCATGCCCACCCCCCAGGTGTACGCCACCCCTCGCCTGAACGCCGTGGTTGGGGCGGCAGACGGCGAGTCCCAGCGCATGGGAGACACGGTCATCGGTTGCGAGCACCTGCTTCTGGCCATCGTCAACGAGAAGAACAGCCCCTCTGCCCGCATCCTCCGGGATTTCGGCGTGGACGACCAGAAGGTCCTCCTGGCTTTAAAGGACATCCGCGGCACCCAGAAGGCCACGGACCAGCGGGCCGAGAGCAAGTACCGGGTCCTGGAGAAATACAGCCGCGACCTCACCGCCCTGGCCAAGGAAGGTAAACTGGACCCCGTCATCGGCCGGGACGATGTGGTCATGCGCGTCGTCCAAGTCCTGGGGCGTCGTACCAAGAACAATCCGGTGCTCATCGGCGACGCCGGGGTGGGCAAAACCGCCATCGTGGAGGGCCTGGCCCAGAAAATAACGGCCGGGGACGTCCCCGAGACCCTCCGCGGCAAGCGCGTCATCGCCCTGGACCTGGGGGCCCTGGTGGCGGGTTCCAAGTTCCGCGGCGAGTTCGAGGAACGCCTGAAAGCGGTCATGGACGAGATCATGAGGGCCAAGGGCGAGATAATCCTGTTCATCGATGAGCTGCACACGCTGGTGGGTGCCGGCGCCGCTGAGGGGGCCATCGACGCCTCGAACATGCTAAAACCGGCCCTAGCCAAAGGGGAGTTGCAGTGCGTTGGGGCTACCACCACCTCTGAGTACCGGCGCATCGAGAAGGCCAGTGCGCTGGAGCGTCGGTTCCAGCCCATCACCGTGGACGAGCCCTCGCTGGAGGAGGCGGTGGAGATGCTCAAGGGGCTGCGTCCCCGGTACGAGGCCCACCATAAGGTAAAGATCTCCGATCGGGCCCTTTGGGCAGCGGTTCAGCTATCCCATCGCTACATCACCGACCGCTATCTGCCGGACAAGGCCATCGACCTCATCGACGAGGCCGGTTCCAAGCTGCATCTGGCACTGGTGAGCCTTCCACCAGACCTTCGGGAGAAAGAGGACCGGCTGCGCCAGATGGAGGCCGAGGAGGAGGCCGCCGGGCAGGCCCGGGACTACGAGCGGGCGGCGATCCTGAAGGCCCACTGTCTAACCCTGCAAAAGGATTTCCAGACCGCCAAGGACGCCTGGGAGAAAGGCCGGAACCTGGACGATGAGGTCGACGTGGAGGATATCGCCCAGATCGTGGCCAAATGGACGGGCATCCCGGTCACCCGGCTCCAGGAGACCGAGGCCGAGAAGCTCTTGCACATGGAGGAGCGCCTGCACCAGCGGGTCATCGGCCAGGAGGAGGCCATTGGCGCCGTTTCCGACGCCATTCGCCGGGGGCGGTCGGGCCTCAAGGACCCCAAGCGGCCCATCGGCTCCTTCATTTTCCTGGGACCTACCGGAGTGGGGAAAACCGAGCTGGCCAAGGCCCTGGCCCAGTTCCTCTTCGACGAGGAGGACAATTTAATCCGCATCGACATGTCCGAGTACGGCGAGCGTCACACCGTGGCCCGGCTCATCGGCTCCCCGCCGGGTTACGTCGGCTTCGAGGAAGGAGGCCAGCTCACCGAAGCGGTGCGGCGCAGGCCCTATCAGGTCGTGCTGTTCGACGAGATCGAAAAGGCCCATCCCGATGTCTGGAACACCTTGCTGCAGATCCTGGACGATGGCCGGCTCACCGATGGCCAGGGCCACACCGTGGATTTCCGCAACACTGTGGTCATCATGACCTCCAACATCGGCACCCAGTACCTGCAAGGGCGGGGGGCCCTGGGCTTCCGAACCGGCAGCGAGACCAAAGAGGAGCGCCGCCGGACGCGGAAAGACATCGAGGACGATCTCAGGCGCACCTTCCGGCCCGAGTTCCTGAACCGGGTAGACGAGATCATCATCTTCCAGGCCTTGACGCAAGAGGAGCTCCTGCGCATCGTGGACCTGGAGGTGAAAAAGGTAGCCCAGCGGATCACCGAGCATGGGCTGAACATCGAGCTCTCGCCAGCAGCCAAGGAATGGCTGGCCAAGGAGGGCTACGATCCCCAGTTCGGCGCCCGCCCCCTGAAACGGGTTATCCAGCGCACTGTGGAGAACCCCCTGGCCAAGAGGCTCTTATCCGGGGAGTTCAAGAGCGGCGACACCATCATGGTGGACCTTACGGAGGATAGGCTCACCTTCAGCAAGAAAGAGATAGAGGTGCAGCGAGGGGCGGCCATCTTGGCCGGCATCAACGCCTAGCGCTCTCGGTCCCGCTGAAGCCCGCTGGTTGTGATACTGACAACGAAGCCAGAGAGTCACGAGACCTCTGGCTTCGTCACTATGTCAAACTCTTGTCGTTCAGGCTCCCAGATACGCCACCTTCACGTGCTCGTTGTTCAACAGCTCCCTCCCTATCTCCTCCAGGGTTACCCGTCCGTTTTCCAGGACGTAGGCCCGATCGGCTATTGCAGGATCAGGGAGACGTTCTGCTCCACGTCTCCGCGTCTCATTACAGCCCCAAGTACGCTTTGCGGACACTCTCCATTTCGCGAACCTTTTTCGCCTCACCCTCAATTTCAATCCGCCCGTTACTGAGGACGTAAGCGTAATCGCTCACCGCCAGCGCCATCTGCACATTTTGCTCCACCAACAGCATAGTGTGCCCTTGCTCTTTGAGGCGGCGGATCACCTCGAACAGGTTCAGCACCAAAAGCGGCGAAAGGCCCAGAGACGGTTCGTCGAGCATCAGGATCTGAGGATTGCTCATCAAGCCCCGCGCGATGGCCAGCATTTGCTGTTCACCGCCGCTTAATGTGCCCGCCACCTGCCGCACCCGTTCCTTCAGGCGCGGGAACAAATCGAAGATCCACTCCACATTACGCTGAAACCCGACCCGCGCCCGTCCCGGCGTCGCCCCCATCTCCAGATTCTCCATCACCGTCAGGTCGGTGAACAGTTGACGCCCTTCCGGAATCATCACCAGCCCCATCTGGGCTCTGGTGTGGGGCGAAAGCCGCGTAACGTCCTGGTCGTCAAAATTCACTGTGCCCTTCCATGCCGGGATGAGCCCCATTACTGTCCGAAGCAAAGTGGTCTTCCCGCTGCCGTTGGAGCCCACCAGCGTCGTCAAGTGACCTTCTTGAAGTTGCAAAGAGACTCCCCATAGGATCTGGACTTCGCCATAGCCCGATTCGATCTCCTTCACGTCCATAGCGATCATGTGGATCTCTCCAGCAAACGCAGAGCCGCTTTGGGGTCGCCCAGGTAGGCTTCGATGACTTTCGGATCGTTCGACACGACTTGCGGCGTACCTTCCGCAATTTTTGCGCCATAGTCAAGCACGACGACGCGATCGGACAGGTTCATCACCGCGTGCATCAAATGCTCGATTATGATGACCGTAACGCCTTGCTCGCGGATTTTCCGGATCAGCCCCAACATGTCCGTGACCTCGTGGGGATTCAGCCCTGCCAGCACTTCGTCTAACAGGATGAGGAGAGGGCGGGAGGCCAGCGCGCGCGCCATTTCCAGCCGCTTTTTCTGAGCCACGTTCAGTTTGCTGGCGAGCATATCGCGCTTGTCGGCCATCCCGACGAACTCTAATACTTCATCCACGACGCGCGCCGCCGCACCCAACGCCAGATGCTCGCGTCCAAAGCAGGCACCGACGGTCACGTTCTCCTTCACCGATAACTCGCTCAGCGGCCGGACGATCTGATGTGCGCGGGCAATCCCCCGCTGGGCAATCGCGAAAGGGGGCAGCCCGGTAATATTTTCGCCGCGAAACGTCACCTGGCCATTTTGCGGAGGATACACGCCATTAATGACGTTAAACAGGGTGGTCTTGCCCGCGCCATTGGGGCCGATGATGCCAAGGATTTCTCCCTCTTGGACCGAGAGCGAGACCCTATTCAGGGCAAGGAGGCCCCCAAAGCGTTTGCTGATATTTTGGACAGCGAGGATCACTCCAGATACCTCCTCAGCAGCGGCACCCGTTGCCGCAGCCAGCCAACCACCCCGGCGGTTGCAAACAGCACGATGACAAGCAACAAGAGTCCCGCAATGAACAGGTGCAGCGAACTAAAATTTGGATTAGTAATCAGAAACGCGCGCAGGCGCTCGTACACCACCGCGCCCACGATGGGGCCGGTGACCGTGCCGTACCCGCCCAGCATCACCATAACCAGTCCCTCAATCGACCGGAGCAACGCAAACGCGGGTCCCGGCTCGATGATGCCATTCTTGAAAAAGAATATCGCGCCCGCCAGGGCGGGAAAGAACGCGGAGCAGGCATAGGCGAGCACTTTATAACGGGTCGGATCGATGCCTAAAACCTGCGCCGTATCTTGATCTTCGCGGATCGCCATCAACCCCAGTCCGAATTTCGACTTTTTTATCAGGAAGCTCGCGGTGACGGTCACCAAAGCCACGACCACGATCGCGTAATAGGCGAACCACAACGCGTTCCTGGCTCCACCGTAGGCATCGTACACCGCATAGTTGAAGAACATCCCAACCGCACCGCCAAAGGGTTCAAAGTTGGTGACGAAGGAGCGGACGGCTTCGTTGATCCCGATCGTCGCCAGCGCAAAGTACGCTCCGCGCAGGCGCAGAACGGGGATGCCGAGAAGAAATGCAAACACGCTGGCGCCGACCCCGCTCGCCAACGCAGCGAGGACGAAATGAACCTGATAGTTCAGCATCAGGAAGAAGGCAAAGTAGCCCCCTAACCCGAAGAACACAATATGTCCGAAACTGACGTAGCCGGTGTAGCCCATTATGATGTTAATGCTGGAGGCGAGGATGACCAGCATCAGGGTTAAGAACAAGTCTTCCCGCAACGAGGCTGAATCGATGAGGATGGGGATCAGGGCAATTGCCACTATGATGAGCAGAGTGAGCCACAAGAAGGATTGCGGCCGTGTGCTCTTCATTCTAGCGCGCTCCAAAGAGGCCAGTGGGGCGAATCAGCAGGATCAAGACGAAAATCCCGTACTCGATAATCGGAACCCATCCGACGGGCATAAATATTGTCGTCAAGCCTTCGAGCAAGCCGAGCACAATCCCCCCCACCAGGGCGCCGGTCGGATTCCCCAATCCACCCAGCACGACGATCACAAAACTCTTGAGTTCGTACACCCCGCCGGCGAGGATCGTGAACGAGAACAGTGTAGCGATCAGCCCTCCCGAGGTCATCGCCAACATAATTCCAATTCCGAAACTTAACGCAAGCACGCCGGTCGTGTTAATGCCCATCAGTTCCGCTGCCGCGCGATTGTTGGCGACGGCGCGAATGGATTTTCCCACGCGGGTACGATAGAGGAAGAGATAGAGGCCCGCCGTCACGGCAATCGCGATCAGGACGGCTACCACTTTGGTGCCGAGAATCGTGATGGCGCCCGTTCGAAACGCGCCCAGATCCATGTCAATCGCGCGCGGGGTCGTGGTAAATACCACCGTCCCTAAACCGATAATCATCAGGTTGACGGAAAAGGTCGCGAGGAGAGTTGTCAATTCCGGAGCGTTGATCACGCGGTGGACCGCTACAAAGTACATCACGATCCCCAGCGTGAGTCCGAGGACGAGCACTGCAATCAGGCCCAGGTAGGGATTGACCCCGAACTGGGTGCCGATCAGATAGACCGCAAACATTCCCAGGGCGATCACCGGACCGTGCGCCAGATTGATCACGCGCATCACGCCAAAGATCAGCGTCAACCCCATCGCCGCCAGCCCGTAGACAAACCCGAGCATCAATCCGTCAATGGCCGAGGGTACGAGCGCATCGATGTTCATCGTCGCCTTTATGTGGACAAAATAAGAGAGAGGTGCTGGGGTGAACGGGGCAGAGGTGCAAGGGTGAGGAGGTGCAGAAAAGATCTCCCTTGCTCCTCTGCCCCACCGCTCCCTTGCTCCTCTGCTCCCTTGCTCTACGCAAGCGTTACTGCTTGCGGAGCTGAGCGTCCGCGGACTTGCCTTCCAGTGGCCACACGACCGGCTTAACCAGTTTGCCGGCGGCATCCTTTTGCCACTGGACATAAACCATCTCGTGCCCGATCTGCTTGCCGTGGGTCTTAGCGGCGGTATCGAACTTGATGTGACCGAAGAAGGTCAAGAGATCCAACCTGTCGAGAGCCGCCTTCACCTTTTCGGCGTCAACGCTGTTGGCTTCCTCAAGCCCCTTCTGGAAGATCAATCCCGCGGCGTATCCGCCGGCGGAGTGATAGGACGGTTCGTAGCCGTACTTGGTCTTGTAGGCCGAGGTGAAATCCGCGACGCCAATGCCATACCACGGCAGTCCGGCTGCTTTCGCCGATTCGGGACTGTAGCGCGCCAGCGGCTCCCACTGACTCGGGCCGACGACGTATTGCGCCGCGTCCCCGATTTCTGCGAACGCGGATTCGGGCGGAGCCACCAAGATAGCCACAAACTTGACTGGCACCTTCTTCTCGTACAGTTGTTTGGCGAAGGTGGTGCCGTCTGTAAAGTGTCCACCGCCCATAATCGCGTCCGGCTTGGGGGGCATGATTTTGTTGATGAAGGGGGCAAAGTCCGTTGTGGCGGTATCATACCCTTCAAAGAGAACGACGTCGAACCCCTTTTCCTTGGCGTACTTCTGGGCGAAGGTTGTCACATCGGTCGAGAACCGCTCCTTCTCGTAGACGAAGGCAATCTTCTTCGCTGTGAGGTCAAGTTTCTGCAGGAGGTCCACGGCCCCCGTCAGATAGCGGCTGGCTGGAGTATAGGTCTGAAAGATGGTCTTAAAGCCCTGCTCCATCGTCGTGTCCGACGCCGCGCCGGTGGTGATCATGACCTTGCCGTACTGCTCCGCGACCACCGCGGCGGTTTGCGTCAGGCCGCTGCTGTAGGGGCTGATCAGAAAGTCCACCTTGTCTTCGGTGATGAGTTTGGTGTACAAAGCTTGGACGCGATCGGTCAAGCTCTCGTCATCGAAGAACTTGATCTCCGGCATCAACACTGTACCGTCCTTGAGCTTGATGCCGCCGGCTTTTTTCACATCTTCCAGCCAGAGCTGCAATCCCTGGATTTGCTCCTTGGATTCTTTGTTGAGTTTGCCGGTCTGTGAGGCAGTGAAGCCGACGAGGACCCTTTTAACAGTGGGCGTCGGCGCGGCTGCCGGGCCGCAGGCAACCCCTAAAGAGGCGATCAGGGCCACCACCAGGGCCAAAACCATGAGCTTGCGCATCTTTTTCCTCCTTTTCCTCCTTACCGAGTTCACTTTCCAGGTGTCTTTTACCGAATACGCTTTCCAGCCCTCTTAGCTTGACACCCGCCGTTTTTCTTACTCTAGAACCAGGTGTTCCATCGCTTCTGACTTTTTGGCATAGTCGACCTGGTCATAAAACAAACTCTCGGAGTTTTTCTTGATGGAAAAAGGCCAAGAACAATTTCCTCGTCGCCGATTTCTCTTCTTTTCGGTTCCTAGAAATTCTAGTAAAGACAAAGAGGGGCAAGCTTCTGATTCTGCAGAAAAGCTTCTTAAAGGCTGAACAGCTCATAGTCTTTCACGGCTCTACGGCGACAACGGTCGCCGCGCTTGGACCGGGGGAGATTCGTTGGCCATGGCCGGGATCTGGAAAATACAACCATACCGCCCTGTATTGGGTTTTTCCTGGGATCCTCTCTTGGTTGGGGTAACGGTGCATCGTTGCCAACCCGTGTTAAATCCATAATATCTTAGGACATGCGAAATGTCAAGGGCAACGACCCCCGGTTTGCGCCCGGAGTCCGGTCACCCCTGTCATTTTAGGAGGAGCGAACATATAGACGGGTCTCAAACCGGCAGGTATATCAGCCCTTCCTCCGGCTCGCCTACGGCCTCCGCCCCCCCGCGGCCGTAAAGCCAAGCGGTGTAGGCGGCCAGGAGGCTGTCCAGTTCGTCGTGGCCGAGGATTCGGCCCTGGGCAAAGGCCGCCAGGTTCGCGATCAGTGACCCCAGGAGACTCTGGAGGACCGCGCGACTCCCTCGGCTGCCCTTGTTTCTAGGCGTTCGGTGGCCGAACAGTCGCACCTTGCTGGCATGGGGGTACACCTCGATCACACAGTAGGCCTGCCCCTCCAGCACACGCCTCAGCGCCATGCCCCGATAGACCATGGGCTTGATGATAGACCTCTTGGTCGTAAAATAGCAACCGATGCCCAGGCGGGCCAAGGCCCGCTCGCACTGCCGACCCTTCAGGGACGAAGCGGTCTGGCACGGGCACGGTTCCTCCAGGCAATCCAACCCAAAGGGCAAGGTCAGAGGAGCATCGATGCCCACCACCGAGGGCGAAAACCTCTTAACCTGATCCATTATCTCCTGGTCGGCCAGGGAGTTCCCCACGGCCACCACTCCAGGCCGATCATCCAACACTGCCCAGGTGGCCGGCTGTTTGCCCGGGAACGTGAGGTCCAGCCCGAAATAGGTCCTTTCCAGAGTCGTCATCGCCCTTCAGCCTTGCGCCTTTCTTCGGAACAGGCTCCAGATAAGTAGCGCCTCTTCCACCCCCAAAGCCCTCATTGTCAAAACGTAAACCCCCAGGCCTAGGCTCCCGGCGGCCAAGACTAGGCCCAGTTGTTGGACCAGCCCGCTAGAGCCGAAAACGCCCGTTAGCAAATGAACCCCCAGATAAGAGGCCATGGCCATAACGGCACCGGCCAAGATTGCCTTGGCCGTGGTGGAGAAAAGCCCCTGGCCCCCAAGCCCCTGGACGCTGCGCCAAAGGAGAAAGCCCAACACCAGGGCATGGAAAGTCCATTGCACCGAATTGGCGACCACCAGCCCTCTCATCCCATAAGGCCCGATGAGGGCCAGGGCGGTGGCCAGGTACATCCCGATGGCGCAAACGCCGACCAGGACCGGGGTCAGAGTGTTTTTCCGCGCATAATAGGCGAAGATGAATAGTTGATCCACCGCGGCAAAGGGCAGCCCGGGCAGATAGAGGAGCAGGGCACCGGCAGTCACTGCCGTATCCTGGGCCCGGAAAGCGCCGTGCTGGAACAGCAACGCTATCACCGGTATAGCCAGGACCGCCAGTCCTACCGTGGCCGGTAGGATCAAGAACACGATCAGCTTCAGTCCCCCGGCCAAGGCGCGCTTGAATCCCTCCAGGTCGTCGGCCGCCTGAGACAGGATGGGCAGCGTGGCGCTGGCGATGGCGGTGGACACCAGTCCCAGGGGAAGCTGGATCAGCCGCGTGGCGAAGTTCATGGCGGCGATGCTGCCCTCGCCGGTGCGCGAGGCCAGGTTACGGTCGATGATGATCCCAATGGTGGACACCAAGAGCCCGGCCATCACCGGTGCATAGAGCCTCAGGATACGCCGTATCTCCGGGTCCAGCAGATCCAGGTACAAACTATAGCGGTAACGCCGCCCCAAAAGAGGTGGAGCCTGCAGGGCCACCTGAGCCAGGGCTCCCAGGGCCATGCCCAGGGCCAAGCTGTTCACCTCCAAGCGGTTGTGGAATAGGATGGCGCTCACGATGATCCCCAGGTTGAACACAGCGGCGGAGAAAGATGGGAAGGTGAACTCCTGGAAGGCATATAACGCCGCCGTGAACACCGCCGCCGCCGCCATGGCCACCACCGCCAGCAAGGCGATGCGAGTCGGCCCCAAGGCCAGGGCTTTGACCTCCGCCGAAAAGCCGCCTCCCACTATCTCCACCACCCAGGGCGCCAAGACCACCAGCAGGGCTACGCCAACGGCCGTGACGGCCAGGGCCAGGTTCAACACGCCGGATACCAGGCGCCAGAGCCGCCGGCGATCTGGGTCGCCCACCCGTTCGGAGAACACTGGCACCAGGGCCGAGGAGAGGGCGTTTCCCACCAGGAGGTCATACAGGGCGGTGGAGACCTGAGATGCCACCACAAAGACATCCGTGGCCGCCCCCCGGCCGAAGATGGCGGCGATGAGTTGATCCCGCACCAGGCCCAGGAGACGGCTGGCCAGGTTGCCCAGGGAGATAATGGAAGCCGATCTGGCTATGCGCTCGCGCACTCGTATCTTCTCTGATCGCGAATTCGAACCCCAGAAACAAACAGGCGCGGCTCGCCGCCGCGCTTAGGCCCCGAGATACAGGCTATTTATGGCCCCGGTAGTCCCTGACAATGGTGGCGATCAGCTCCGAGGTGGAATGACCTGGAAGATAGGGCAAGATGACAACCTTCCCCCCATAGCCCTCCACGATCTCCGCCTCCGGCGCGACCTTACCGCCAGCGTCGGTGTAGTCTCCGCCTTTAACGTACACCTCAGGGCGGAGGTCGGCCACCAGACCCTCCGCCGTGCTCTCGCCGAAGAGCACCACGAAATCCACTGCGGCCAGGGCCGCCACCACCTCCACCCGTTCCTGCTCCGGCACCACTGGCCGCTTCCCACCCTTGATCCCTCGGGCGGAGATATCGCTGTTCACCCCCACCACCAGCACATCGCCGAACTGCCTCGCCTGGGCCAAGCAGCGCACATGGCCCACGTGCAGGAGGTCGAAGCAGCCATTGGTGAATACCACCACCTTGCCTTCCTGGTCCCACCTGCGCCGCAATTCCAAGAGCTCTTGCTGGTCGATGATCCGACCCAATTGGAAGCGCCTCCCCTGCTGGCCACCCCGCTCAGTCTGCCTGCTCAAATTCCTGCCGGGTCAGTAACCGAGCCCCCTGGATCTCGTGGCCGATGACTTTGCGCTGGCGGTCGAAGGTCAGGTGGGCGTAGATGAGCTTGAAACACCGCTGGCCCAGTATCTCCTTGTGCAGCTCGTATCCCGAGATACCCCCGGCCTCGTCGTAATTCTGCAGCAGGTCGCTGGTGAGGTTTACGCGCACCTTGATCTTCTCACCGCAGGCCGAGCACTGCACGTAGAGCCAGTAGACATTTTCGTCGTGTCCCGCCGCGGACTTGCCGCTGAGTGCCGAGGCCAGCCTATCCAGTATCCCCATGGCTGTCTCCTCCTAGAGCCCAGCGCGCTGGGCCATAAATAGTTTACCCTCTTGCGCGCTTCTGTTTCCAACCCATGGCCCGATTCAACAACTCCTCCGCGCTCCGGCGGGCGCGCTCGCTGGCCGTCCCCAGCATCAGCGCCAATTCTTCCAACCGATCCTGTCCCTCCACCCGCCGGACCCTGGTCACCGTGCGCCCGGATACGATCTCCTTGGTGATGCTAAAGTGGCCGTCGCCGAAGGAGGCAATCTGGGGCAGATGGGTTATGCACACCACCTGGTGACGACCGGTGAGGTCGAAGAGCTTTTCCCCCACGACATGGCCACCCCGGCCCCCGATGCCCACGTCGATCTCGTCGAAGACCAGCGTGGGCACCCGGTCCACGCCCGAGAGCACCGACCTCAAGGCCAACATCAGCCGCGAGGTCTCGCCGCCCGAAGCGATCTTAGCCAGGGGCTTGGGAGGTTCGCCGGGGTTCGGCGAGATATAGAATTCCACCCGGTCGATGCCGGTGGAGTCGAAGGAATAGTAACGGCCAGCGGATAAAGGATTAGGGTCGGTGGCAGGGGTGCCGGCGCTCTCATCCCTAATGCCACTAACCCTTACTCCCTCATCCTCGCTCACTTCCTCCTGCCGGATCATCACCTGAAAGCAGGCCTGGGGCATGCCGAGCTGCCTCAGCTCTTCGCCGACGCAGCTCTCTAGCTTACGGGCGGCTTGGCCCCGAACGGCCGACAGCCGCCCGGCCAGTTCTCCAATATGGGTGAGCAGAAGGGCCTCCTGGCCCGCGAGCTGGGCTTGGCGTTCCTCCCGGTGCGAGATGGTGTCCAACTCCCTCTCGGCCCTGGCCGCGAACGCGGCCACCTCGGCCAACGTGGCGCCGTATTTCCGCCTCAGGTTGTGGAGCAGGTCCAGGCGCTCTTCCACCTGCTCCAGGCGGGCCGGGTTGTACTCCACGCCGTCGCGATAGGCCCGCAATTGCCGGGCTATCTCGGAGAGCTGGTATGCCGTCTCCTCCACTGCCCCGGCCTGAGGTTGCAACCGTGGGTCCAGCTTCGCCAGACCCGCCAGGTGACCCTGGATCTCCGCCAAGACCTCCAGGACCGAGCGCTGCCGCTCACCGCCCTCGTACAAGGCCTCGTAAGCCGCCCCCGAGAGCTGGGTAAGCCGTTCGGCGTTATTGAGCAGGGTCCTCTCTCGTTCCAGTTCCTCCTCCTCGCCCGGCCTCAGCGACGCCCCCTTGATCTCGTCGATCTGGTAGCGCAACAGGTCCACCCGTCGCGCCAGTTCCCGTTCGTCGGCGATCAGGGCGTGGAGTTCCTTTCTCGTGCGCCTCAGGGTTGTCACCAGCCCCGCCAGTTGCTCCCTCTCCGTCTCCAGGCCAGCGAAGCGGTCCAGGCACTCCAGGTGCTCGGACACCCGCAACAAGGACAGGTGCTCGCTCTGGCCGTGGATGTCCACCAGGAGGCTGCCGATCTGCTGCAGGACATGGGCCGGCACGGCCCGGCCGTTCACCCGGCCAATGCTTCGGCCGCTGCGGTTGATCTCCCGGGACAGGATCAGGGTTTCCCCCTCCGTCTCCAGACCGTACCCCCGCAGGATCGGGCCCAACGCCGTGCCGTCTGGCGCACCGACCGCGGCGGACACCGCGAAGACGCCTTCCACCCGGGCCCGCGCCGCCCCCGAGCGCACCGCCTCGGCGCTCGTCTTTTGCCCCAAAAGCGTGCCCAGGGCGTCAATGATGATGGATTTGCCCGCCCCGGTTTCCCCGGTGAGCACATTGAAGCCGGGAGCCAGTTCCAGCTTCAGGCGATCGATGATGGCGAAGTCCGAGATCGTAAGCTCGACCAGCATTTTATTACCTCAGGGCGTAGTCGCTAGGTGACCTCCCTCAGGATGTGGGTGCCAAGCTTTTCGGTGATGGTCCGGGCGAAATACGATCGTGGCTGCAGCCGGGCGAATCGAGCTACGTGGGGGCTGGCGGATACGTCCACTACGTCCCGGTGGTGCAGGGCAAAATCCACCTGGCCGTCAATGGAGAGCGAGGCGCTTTGGTCGGCGAACACCTGCATCTGGATCGTGCACGTAGGTGGCAGCACCAGGGAGCGGACAATGGCCAGATGCGGGGCGATGGGCGTCAACAGGATGTTCTTAAGTTCTGGCTGGAGTATGGGGCCGCCCACCGCCAGCGAGTAGGCGGTGGAGCCAGTGGGCGTGGCCACGATGACCCCGTCGGCCACATACGTCGTCAGGTGGTCGCCATCCACCTTGGTCTCGATGCGCAAGGCCCGGGTGAGTGTCCCACGGCTCACGACCACGTCGTTCAGCGCCAAAAGGGGCTCGCCGGGGCCCGGCGGGGGGCCGCCCAACTGCCGCTCCATCCACTTGCCCGGCGTCACCTGCAAGAGCAGCCGTTCCTCTACCCAGTGCTCGCCGGCCAGAAACCGCGGCAGTTTAGTCAACACGTCCTCGGAGCCCAACTCCGTGAGAAATCCAAGTTGGCCCAGGTTGACACCGACGATCAAGGTGCCGGTGGGGGCGGCTAGGCGGGCCACCCGCAAGAGCGTGCCGTCGCCGCCCAGAGAGATGATCATCGCCGATGAAGCGGCCTGTTCTCTATATTGGTCGATCTCCCGGGCCGCTCCCAGCCAGGGCTGGCAGGAGTTGGACTCCAGGTAGCCCGCCAGGCTCCGGGCCAAAGGCAACGCCTCCCGCAGGCGCTGGTTGTAGACTATCCCAACTACCCTTGGTTCCATTGCACGGACTCCCGTTCCCGCACCACCCGGGAGTACACCTGGGCGGTGAGAGCCGCGATGTAGGGCCAGTTATACTCCCTCGCTACTTTGGCATAGGCCTTCTCGGCCCGGACCCGGGCCCAATAGGGCTCCGTCAAGGCGTGCACGACGCCCCAGGCCAGGGAATCGGGGTTATCGGGATACACGCGCAACCCGGTCTCCCCGTGCTCCACCACCTCGGCCAGGCCGCCCACCTCGGAGACCACCACCGGGGTCCTGGCCGCCATGGCCTCCAGCGCCACTATGCCAAAGGGCTCGTACAGGCTGGGGAACACGGCCACGTCGGCTACCTTGAACAGCCGATCGCGATCTTCATCGGATATGAAGCCGGTGAAGATGACCTTGTCGGCCAGTCCCAGGGCGTCGGCCCGAGTCCGCAGCTCGCTATCCTGGCTTCCGGTGCCCGCCACCACGAACTTGGCCAGGGGAAAGGATCGCAGAACCCTGGGCATGGCCTCCACCAGCACGCCGACACCCTTCTCGTGCACCAACCGGCCCACGTAGTAGACGATCTTCTCCTCCGGCAAAGCGTAGCGCTGGCGGAATCGAGAGAGGTCCCGACCCTCCAAGCAGTCGAAGCGTCTCACCTCCACCCCATTGGGGATGACGTCGATCTTGTCCAGTGGCGTTCGGAAGATCCGGGCCACCTCGTTGGCCATGAAGCCAGAACAGCAAATGACTCGCCAGGCCTCGTAGATGAGCCACCACTCGTTGTTGTGGATGGCCGCGGACATCTCGCCGCAGGGATTGCCCCGGCAGCGGCCGTGCTCGGTGGCATGGATGGTGGCCACCAAGGGCACGCGCTGCTGGTGCTTCAGGGCGCACGCGGCAAAGGCCACCAACCAGTCGTGGGCGTGGATCAGGTCAAAGGGTCCGGCCTTATCCATTATGGCCTCCCCACGCTCCTCCAGCGACCAGTTCGTGCGCTGGGCAACAGTGAGGATATCCAGGCCGGCGGGGTCCGGCGGGTCAACCCGATGGACCATGCCGTCGCCCAGCGACTCCTGGGGGCTTCCACCTGCCCAGCGGGGCGTGATCAGGTGTATCTCCACCCCCTCCTCGCCGAGGGCTGGCGTCAACTCGGCCACGTGTTGGCCCAGCCCACCTACCACGTGCGGCGGGTATTCCCAGGAAAGCATAAGCACGCGCATTCATCCCATCTCCGCCGACTGGGCCTCCAGCACCGGTGGCGAGGAGGACCGGTGGCTCTCGAGTTGCAGCGAGATCACCCTGGAGACGCCATCGTCACCCAGGGATACGCCGTACATGGCGTCGGCCATCTCCATGGTAGCACGATTGTGGGTGATGATGATGAACTGGGTGAGTCGGCAGAGGGCACGCAGCACGTCGCAGAACCGCCCCACATTAGCCTCATCTAAGGCCGCATCCACCTCGTCCAGGAAACAGAAAGGAGTGGGGTTTATGGTCAAGATGGCGAACAGCAACGCCGCCGCCGTCAATGCCCGTTCACCGCCAGACAAGAGGGCCAGGCTCTGCAAACGCTTGCCGGGGGGCTGGGCGATGATTTCGATCCCGGTGCTCATGGGCTCTTCCGGGTCCGTCAGCACCAACTTGGCCGTGCCGCCGTTAAAGAGGGTGACGAAACAGCGCTTGAACTCCTCCGCTACCGCCGTAAAAGTCTCCTCAAAGCGCCTTTGCATCAGGGTGTCCAGCTCGGCGATGACCGTCCGCAGAGAGCGCGCCGCCTGTTGCAGGTCCTGAACCTGCGATGTAAGGAAGGTATACCGCCCCAAAGTCTCCTCGTACTCGGCCACGGCATCGGGGTTGATGGCCCCCAACGACTTCACCTGCTTCCTCAAGTGGTCGATACGCCGTCTCAGATCCTCCGGCGCTGGCGCGGCCTGGGGGGGCATCGAGCCCGCCACGCCCTGGAGGCCTGGCAACTGCAGCCGGAGCTGCTTGGGCCAAGAGTAGTCGTCGGGTAACCCCATCGTCTCACCCGCCTCCTGGCCGACGTCCCACAGCTCCGCTTCCATCTGCAACTGGCGATGCAGGTTCACCAGGTCATTGCGCTGGCGCTGTACCTCCATCGCCGCCTGGCTGTGGGCTAGCTCGGCCTCGCGCAGGCGCGTTCGGATGTCGTTCTCCTCTTTGTCCAGCGCTGCCAGGGCCTCCTCCAGCCTCTCCAGCTCACCCTCCGCCGAGCGGGTGCGAGCCTCCATTCCGGCGATCAGCTCCCCCAGTTCCCCCAGGCGCCTTTGGTCATCTTCAAGAGCCAGTTGCGCGGCGGCGTTTTGCGCCTCCAGTTGCCCCCGCCTCTGGCTCTTGGCCGCCAACTGCTCCTCCAGGCGGCCTACGGTTTGTCTCTGCCCGTCCAGGGCCCTGGACTGATTAGCCCTGTCCCGCTGTGCCACCGCCAGGTGTAATTGGACGTCGGCCAGGGCTTCCCGCAACGGCGCAAGCTCTACCCGGTTGGCTTTGCCCTCCAGGGCCTCTATGGCCGCTTGAGCCTGAGCGAGGCGCTGGGCTTGCCCCTCTAGCTCAGCGTTAAGCTCTACCTCTTTGCTGTCCAATAAGCGTAGCTCTTGCCTCTTTTGCTCCACGCCGGACCGGTGCCAGCCCACCTCCTGGTTCAGGCGGTCGAGCTCCCGCTCTTGCTGAGAGGCCTGAGCGGCCAGCCTTTCCCTCTGCTCTGAATCACCTCTAAGCGCATCTTCCAGGCGCGATAACCTTGCCTGCAACGCCTGCTGCCTTCCTCGCTCCTCCGCCAGTTGGCCTTCCTGCTGCTGTATCTCTTGCCCCAGGTCCTTGAGCATCCCCGGTAGCTCGCGACGCTCCCGCTCCCGGGCCAGCAGGCCCGCGCCGGCCCTGGCGCCAGCGCCGCCGGTGACTAGGCCTGGCCTCCGTATCACCTGGCCCCGGCGCGAGACCAGCGCATCGTACCCGACGGGCAGCGCCGGGCCGGCGGCGTCCAGGTCCTCGACCAGCCCCACCCTACCCAACAGGCCCTCCACCAGGCATTCGTGCTCCGGCGCCACGACCACCGCCTCGCGAGCCGGCACCACCCCGGCTACCACCGCTGTCTGCCCCTCGAGGCCGGGCCCGGCTGAATCGGCAAAGGCCTCCAGCACCAACAAGGTGGCTTGTCCGGCCTCCTTGGCGCTCAGATAGTCCAGGGCCGCCCGGGCGTCGGTCCACGTGTCAACCACTATCCCCTGCAGGCGCTCTCCCAGAACCGCCTCTATCGCCACCTCCCACTGTTGATCTACCTTAATCAGGGAGGCCAGCGGGCCTCGGACCCCCAGCAACTGAACAGAGGGCTTTTCTCGGTCACTGCCTGCCCCCGCCGCCGACAGGACCGCCTGCACCCCGGCCGAATATCCCTCCCGGTTCTGGTGCATCTGTGCCAGCAGCGCGTAGCGGGTTTGCAGCTCCTTCGACCGGAGGCGCTGGCCAGAGAGGGCCCGTTCCAACTCATCCTGTCTCGCTTGGCTTTCGGCCAGTTCGCCCTCGAGAGCGGTTTTTTGGCCCTCGGCCTCGGCGCGCCGTTGCTCCAGCTCCGTCGCCGCAGCCTCTAGCCCTCTCAATCTCTTCGCCGCCGCCTCCACCTGCTGGCCCAGGTTTTCTATGGTCTCCGCCGCCCTGGCGGTCTCCAGGCTCAGCTCCTTACGCCTCTCGGACAACTGGCCCAGGCGATTGCGCAGCTCTGACTGGTTTGCCGCCAGCCGAAACGCCTGGGATCGCTGGGCTTCCAGCTCTTGCTGCAGGGACCTGAGCGTAGCCTCCTGGTTAGACAGCTCCTCTTGGGCCTGTCGCACCAGGGCCTCCTGATCCAGGATCTGGCGGTCCAGCGCTGTCAGGCCGTCTTCGATGGCCATCGCCTTCCGGCGCTCCAGAGCCAGGAGCGCTTCCAATGAGGCGACCTCCTGGGCCAACTCTTCGCCTTGCCTGGCCACCCAGGCCTGCCGCTCCTGGTTCACGGCCAGACGCCGCTCCACCGTTTCGGCCTGAGCGTGCCACGAGCTGGCCTCCTGGTGCCATTGGCCCAGTCTCAGGCGCAGCCCTTGCTGCTGGACTTGCAGCTCATTGGACCGTAAGCTGTGCCGCTCCAGGCTGGCCCGCAGCTCCGCCAGGCTGCTTTGCCACTGGGCTTCCCGGAGGGAGGCTTCCCCCAGGGCCTCCTGGGCCTTCTGCCACTCGTGGCTGTACCACATGGTCAGTACCACCCGCAGTTCCTGGCGCAGTGCCTCCAGCTCCCTTGCCCGTCGCGCCTGCTCCTTGAGGGTCTTGAGTCGCGGGCCGATCTCGGCGATGATGTCGCTGGCCCGGACCAGGTTCTGCTCGGTGGTGGTGAGCTTCTCCATTGCCTCCTGGCGGCGCAGTTGATAGCGCTTGATGTCAGCCGCTTCCTCGAAAAGCCCTCGGCGCTCCTCCGGGCGCAGCGACAGGGCCGCGTCCACCAGTCCTTGCCCGATGACGGTGTAGGTGTTCTGGCCCAGGTTAGCCTTCAGGAGCAGGTCCACCACCTGGCGCAGGCGAACCCGGCTCTTGTTGATGAAGTACTCGCTCTCCCCGGAGCGGTAGGCCCGGCGGGTGAGGGTCACCTCGCCATAGTCCAGGGGCAAGAGGCCCTGGGAGTTATCCAGGGTGAGGGAGGCCTCGGCCATGCCCAGGCGAGCCCGGGAGCCGGAGCCGGCGAAGATCACGTCCTCGGTGCGCTTGATGCGCAGCGGCCGCTGGCCCTGCTCGCCCAACACCCAGCGCACGGCGTCGGCGATGTTGCTCTTGCCGGAGCCGTTGGGGCCCACCACCGCGGTGATGCCGGAGCTGAACTGGAACTCGGTCTTGCTGGCGAAGGTCTTGAACCCCTGGAGTTCCAGGCGTTTCAGATACAAGCGGGGTTCCTCCAACACAAAGAGAGTGAGAAGGATCGCTTTTTTCCTTTCTCACTCTCAGAAAGGCAAGAAGAGTATACAATTACGCGGGTTTGCTGTCAATTTGTGGTCGACTCTGCGTCAATAAGTGTGGAGCTAGGATGTGATGGGCAGTATGATTCACCGATCCTTTCTCTGAAAAGGTTTGTCCCCGGTGATCCTACCGCCCTTCCTCCATCCATTCCACACATTTCAGTACAGAGCCGAATAGGCAAGCAGTCCTGGATCAGGCCTTCGCGGTACAGCTACATCAACCGCTCTTCAAACCAGCGGAGCAAAACCATTTCTAGTAGAGTTTCCCCAGCCATGCTCGATCGTACACGGCTCCGGTGCCCTCCCCACGGTTTCTCAGCAAATCGGTTCGCCCCGTAACAGACGCTCGACTTGCTCCGCCCGAGGCATCGAGGGCTCCGCGCCCATGACGGTGACGGCCCGGGCGCCCGCCGCGTTCGCGTACCGCACGGCCTCAACCGGGCTCATGCCACGCGCCAGCGCTACCGCCAGCCCTCCACAGAACGCATCACCAGCGGCGGTCGTGTCCACAACGGACACCTTATAGGCCGGCACCTCCACTTCCCCTTCCGATCCGACCATGAACGCCCCTCGCGCTCCTAAGGTCACGATGACCCGATCGAACCCTATCTCCCGCAAACAGTGGGCCGCGACCCGGACGCCAGCCTCATTATCGGTGGGGATACCGGTGAGCTGCGCCGCCTCAACTTCGTTCGGGACAAGGACATCGACCAGCCCGCTGACATCGGCCGGTAAGAGGCGAGCGGGCGCGGGGTTGAGGATGACCAGGACATCTGAGGTACGGGCGATCTCGGCAGCGTGGAAAGAGGCCTCCATCGGGACCTCTAGCTGCAACAGGAGAACGTCAGTTGCCCGGATGGCCTCGCGGGCGGCCTCCACATCGGCAACCGAGAGGCGGGTGTTGGCGCGGGGGATGAGGATGATGCTGTTGTCGCCATCGGCATCGATCACCGGTGTCCCGATCCCGGTGCCGACCTCCGGATCCCGCACCACGAAATCCGCATGGATCCCCTCGCGCACCACAGCCTGCATGAACAGATCACCGAACAAATCGGTCCCCATGCGGCCAATCATGTAGACCTCGGCTCCCATGCGCGCTGCCGCCACGGCCTGATTGAACCCCTTACCGCCGACGAACATCCCGAAATCAGTCCCAATCAGCGTCTCCCCTTTCATTGGCCGGCGCGGGGCTTTCACCACCAGGTCCATGACAAAACTGCCGACTACGATAACCCGCGGCTTATCGCCTTTCATTAGATGATCCCCTCCCGTGAATTATAACCCAGACGGGTTTGTCCGATCTGACCAAACATCCGAAGGTTGTTCCTCGCTGTGCTTATGATGGCCGTCTGGTTCATGGGGGTGGCTGGACTAGTTCGAGGGAGATACCGTGCACGTACACCTGCCCTAACACCTTGGTTACCACTCTGCCAACCACTGCGGTTTGCTCACGGTGAGCGACACATGCCAGAAGCCGAGAATTATGGCAACTCCTCAGGACCTGTTTCCTTATCCGCACCAACGCCTCTCGAGGGGATTGCTCGCCCAGGATCGCGCTTCACCTCCCACCCCCAGGATGTCCTCAACCAGCGGGTAGCGCGAACTTGGGTGGGATCATCACGTAATGGATGATTGTCTTGTCCAGTCAAGGATCGATGGGAGAGCGCTGGACATAGTCCTCAGCTCAGCAGATTATAAAGAAGATCCCTCATGCCCCTCCTGGCCGCACCACCCCGATTGTAAGCAACAGATTGGCGTATAGCTGGTCTTCGCCGGTGGCAATCACCACTGCGGTTTGCGGAGTGTTCACCGCATCGTAGAAATCAAAACGCGGAAGCAACTGGATCTCGACCTCAGACGGGAGCCATTTCCGGAACTCGGCCACAATCGGGGGTTCGGCCCCGGAGTCCATGCGCATGGCGTAGGCTGCTTCAACCTGGATGGCGTCCAGCAAAACTTTCAGCACCTCTGCAACGGAGAGCTGCCCTGGCGCCAGATTCAAGTAGATCCGTCGGCTGTGAGGCGGAGCGCCAGTGGCCACGGGATAGTTGGCATCGGCGAGTAGGACCCGGCTGCCGTGGCCCGCCCGGGCCAGGACGGACAGCAACTCAGGGTGCAGAAGGCGATATTTGAGCATGAGCAGGCCCTTATAGCTTAAGATTCAACCGTGGGCCACTGGCCTCTTCTATTCAAGGTCCTGAACCCGAAGGCGCCCAAGGGTGCCGCCCGGGTGGAGCCGCCGGAAATCGACCGCCGTGAAACCTCGCGCCACTGAGACGGCCATGGCCAGAGCATCGCCCAGGGCCAGCATGGCGATGGTGCTGGAGGTCGGCGCCAGCCCTCTGGGGTCAGCCTCCCTGGTGACGCCCAGATTCAGCACCACCGTGCTGGCTTCGGCTAGCGGGGAGTCCGGCCGGCTGGTCATGGCGATGATCGGGGCGCCTATCTCCCGCAAGAGCACGAGGAGGTTGATGATCTCATCGGAAGCGCCGGAGTGGGAGAGTACCATGACCACATCATCGGCCGTCACCATGCCAGAGTCGCCGTGAAGAGCTTCGGCTGCGTGCATGAAGAAGGCCGGCGTGCCGGTGCTGGCCAGCGTGGCGGCCAGTTTGCGGGCAATATGCCCCGACTTGCCGATCCCGGTCACGACGACCCGGCCCTTGCACGTCAGGATCAGCTCGGCTGCCCGTTCGAACTCCGGCCCAAGCCGAGCGGTGAGGTTCGCAACCGCCTGGGCCTCTTGCTCCAGGACACGGCGGGCGACTTCTTGGATGGTCTGGCGGGTTTGCATATCCATTCACCACTTACAGCTCAAAACTGACTCTTCAGCCGTTTTCTCACCGCGGAGACGCTGCCTGTCTCCCGGAGCGCAGCCTTAAGGCTGCACTCCGGGACGAACACGGAGAAACACTGAAAATCTCGGCGCGCGCTGCGGTTAAACCCTCGTTTTTTCAGTCGAATCCTTGTTTCTTGAGGAACGCATCGGCTTCGGCACGCGTGGGGAAAGAAGTTTGCGTCCCAACGCGCGTCACGGAAAGCGCCGCAATGGCATTCGCGCGACGGATCACGTCGCGTAATGCCAACCCTTCGGCGAGATAAACCGCCAGACTGCCGATAAAGGCATCGCCCGCCCCGGTAGGATCAACCGCGTCCACGTGAATGACCGGAATGTGCTCCACGGCGTTTTGCTCCACCAACAATGCCCCGCGCTCGCCGAGGGTCAAGATAATCGTCTTCGGTCCACGCGCGAGCAGTTGGCGCGCGGCACGTTCCGCCTCCTCCAACGTTTTCGCCGATTGTCCGGTGAGGAGTTCCGTCTCGGTTTCGTTAGGCGCACAGATGTCGGTCAGTTGCAAGAGTTCATCACTTCTTCGGCCATCGCTGAGGAGTGGCGCGGCGGGTGCAGGATTGAGAATCGTGCGGACGCCGCTCGACCTGGCAATGCGAAATGCCTTAAGGGTCGTCTCGACGGGTACCTCTAACTGACAAACGAGCACATCGGCTGCTTGAATTGCCGCCCGCGCGGTTTGCACATCCGCTGGAGACAAAGCCATATTCGCGCCCGGCACAATGGCGATAAAATTTTGCGCCTGGTCATCCAAAAAGATGGATGCGACCCCAGAGGAACACGATGTGTCAAAAAAGATGTAGGTGGTGTCAATGCCTTGCTCGCGATAATTCTTCATCGTCCCCTCGCCGAACACATCGCGGGCGAGTTTAGTTATCATCGTGACCTCGGCGCCGAGTCTGGCTGCCATCACGGCTTGGTTTGCCCCTTTTCCTCCATAGCCGATGTGAAACGAATGCCCGATCAGCGTTTCACCGAGTTTAGGCAGCCGCGGCGCTTGGATCACCAGGTCGATATTGGAACTACCCACCACACAGATCTTAGGAGGCTTTCTTTCTCGCACAGGAGACCCTCGTTTCGGCGCGAATCACCGATAACTCCTCACCGTTGAATACCGGTGCTCTCGGCAGAGATCAAATGCAGCAAATCCTCGCGTGTGCACCAGGGGGCATCGCCCAGGTAACTCTGCTTGAGTGCCGCCATCCCTGCCGCCCAGGCAAGCCCAGTGCCGGTACCTCCTTCAAGATAGCCGCCGATAAAGCCAGCAGCAAAAGCATCGCCTGTGCCCAACGGATCCACCACTTGGACCGGATAACGCCTTGGGAGGAAGTGCGCGGTTCCATCAAACGCGACCGCGCCGGCTTCGCCCGCGGTGATGACCACTACCCGCGCCCCGAAACGTCGAGCCCACGTCCGCGCGACGCTCTCAGCATCTCCTGCATCGTTAAATAGGATGCACGCATCACGTAAAGGGCAAAAGACCATCGTGACGCGATGTAGAGTTGGCTCTAACGCGGCGCGTGCTTCTGCCGGCGTCCAGAGCCGCGAGCGATAGTTGACGTCGAAGGAGACTATGATGGGGGCATTGGCCACTTCTTCTAAGGCGCGATGCACCAGAGCGCGGCACTGGGGACTAAGGGCTGGCGTAATACCGGTGAGATGCAACCAGCGTGCGGTGCGCACAAAATCCCAGTCCACCTCGTCGGGATCGATCAGGCTAAAGGTAGAACCAGCGCGATCATAGTACGCCTGTCCTGGACGTGGTGGGACAGGCGGCTCAAAATACCACAGTCCCACGCGGCCGCTCGATGCCCAAATGATCCGTGAGACATCCACGCCGTGCGCGCGAATGCGTCCTGCGAGACGGCGTCCCAAAGGATTGTCAGGCAAGCGCGAAATCCAAGCCGTCTTCCAGCCCAGACGCGCCAGGGCAATCGCCACATTGGATTCGGCACCACCGGTATCCACGCGATAGTGCTCGGCTTGCTCCAGGGTTTGATCGCTCGCCGGCGTAAAGCGAAGCATCGTTTCGCCGATGGTCACCACGTCTAACATTCGATATGATCTCCGAAAGGAATGTAGTCCTTGGTCCTCGGTCCGTAGTCCGTTGACCAAGGACCAAGGACTAAAAAAGGACTGACCAAGGACTAAAGACTAAGGACTAAGGACCACTTGCTTGTGCGACACTCTGCGGATGCAAACCATCTACAGCCACCCACCCGCGCGCAGGATCTCTGCAACCCGCCGTGTCTCTTCCGCATCCAGGGGGCGCATCGGCGCCGCTGGCGGACCTACCTCGACGCCTATCAAGTTCAGCGCGCATTTCAAGCCAACAATGATTCCGGTTTGGTGAGAACCATGAGCTACATCGTAAATACGCGTCAGCGCGATCACCTGTGTCTGGCAGCGAATGCTGGTTGCCCAGTCGCCAGCAATGGCAGCATCGTAGGCTGCCACGAGGTCTCGCGCGGCGATATTGCCAATTGAAGGTACCGTACCCTGTGCGCCGATGAGAATGGCAACGTCCGTCAAATGGTCCGATCCCAGCAACATTCGGAAATCTTGCCCATTGGCGCGGAGAGCGAGGAGCGCTTGGCGAAACTCGGTAACGTTGCCGGCTGAATCTTTCAGGCCGATAATCTGGGGATAGCGCGCCAGTTGCAAGTAGGTATCCAGGGCCATTCCCACCTTTGTGTTCTGGGGAATATTGTAAAGCAAGAGAGGGAGAGCTGTGGCTTGAGCAATGGCCTGGATATGGTCAACAACCTCGCGCTGACTGGGTGGATAATAGTAAGGCGTTGTCGCCACTACGACGTCTACCCCCAACTCAGCCGCCCATCGAGCGCGAGCGACAGCCAAAGTAGTGGTGGGGGCGATGGCGCCGGCCAGGATGGGCACCCGCCGCCGGGCGGCTTCCACGCTGTAACGCACCAGGTTTCGCCATTGGATATCGTCCAGGGCCGCCACCTCGCCGGTCGTCCCGGCGACAAAGATGCCATGCGCGCCTTGATCGATGACGAAATTGACCAGAGCGTGCGCGCCTTTTTCGCTGACCGTGTAACCATCCCGCTCCAATGGAGTGACCATTGGTGGAATGATGCCGCGCAAGCGCGATCGGTCAAATGCTGGCGAAGGGTTATTTTCCACGCTTTCTCCTTGCTGCTATGAGATTAGACTTGGCGCGCGGCTATCAGCTTTTTAGCCAGCGGGACAAGTGGCAGGACCCACACCACCAAAGTCAGCGTTCCCAATATAGTCGCAACTGGACGGCTGAAGAAAAGAGTGAGATCGCCTTCGCTTTTTATGAGACTGATCATAAAGCTTTGTTCCAGGAGCGGACCGAGAACGAGCGCCAGGACGATCGGCGCGACCGGGAAACCGTTGGCTTCGAGGAGAACTCCCAAGAGCCCCATGACCAGCATCAAGCCCACGTCGAAGACATCGTTGTTGATCGCATATGCACCTACGATGCACATCAGGAGGATGATCGGCATCAGAACATTGCGCGGCACGCGGAGAAGATGACTGCTGGCGCGGATCGCCGCAAAGCCAAAGGGGACCATCAGCAGGTTTGCCAGAATAAAAGTGACGTAGATGGCGACGAGAACGTTGGTATAGTCGTGCAAAATCGCGGGACCCGGGCGCAGCCCTTTCAGCATCAGAATGCCGATAACGACGGCGGTGAACGCGTCTCCCGGAATGCCGAAGACGAGGGTGGGAATCCATTCGGCGGCGAGATCGGAGTTGTTGGCTACCCCCGCCTCCACGACGACCTCCATTGATCCCCTGCCGTATTTCTCGGGTTCCTTGGAGAAGCGCTTAGAGACTCCATAGGCCAGCCACGCTCCGATATCTGCGCCGGCACCCGGCAACACCCCAGTGATCAGCCCAACGATTCCTCCGCGCAGGGCGTTGAGCCGGTAGCGCCAGACCGCGCCGATTGCCGGAAGAAAGGAGGCGCCTTTTTCTAACTTGGCGTAGGCAAGGTGCATTTGTCCCCTGAGGACGATTCGCAGCACCTCGCTGACCCCAAAGAGACCGATCATCGCGGGGATGAAACTGATGCCGCCCAGCAGGTTGGGATTGCCGAACGTAAAACGCTGAAAGCCCAGGGTGATGTCGATTCCCACCGTAGACAAAAAGAGCCCAAGTGCGACGGCAACCAGTCCTTTGATTGGCGATGCGGTAGCGATAAAAGCCGTTGTGCTCAGCCCCAGGAGCGCTAGCCAGAAAAACTCGTAACTGCTGAACGTCAGGGCGAACTCGGCGAGTGCCGACGCGCCCACGATCAACGCAATTGCCCCCATCAGGCCTCCAAGTGCAGAGGCGATGACATCCACCCCCAGTACCAGGCGCGCTTGTCCTTGCTGGCTGAGCGCGTACGAGTCGTCCGTATAGGCAGCCGAGGCAGGCGTCCCAGGCATGCGGATCAAAGCGCCCGGAATATCTCCGGCAAAAATGCCCATCGCCTGCAAGGTGACGATCGCCGCGAGCGCGGGCACAGGGTCAAGGAAGAAAGCAAAGGGGACGAAAAGGGCTACCGCCATCGTAACCGTCAAACCGGGAATAGCCCCGATAAACAGGCCGTAAAAGGTAGCAAGCAGGATGACGGCGATCACCGTGGGATCGGCAAGAGAGGCAAGGCTTTGCAGGATGATGTCAAGCATTACAGCCAATACTTGAGTATCCCGCTGGGCAAGGGAACATGCAGGATACGATTAAAGAGGATGTAGATTGCTAAAGTCAGGCCAATGCCCAGCACGATGCTCCAGCGCAGAGATACTCCTGTTCTGAACATCAGAGCGATCAAGACAATGATCGCCATCGGGATAAAGCCCAATGTGTCTACCAACAGGATGTAGAAGATGACTGCCATGACGACGAGCAGGGCATTGATCTTTTCTCGACTGGGATAGTCAGAAAGAGGGGGCTTCCAGGCCCAGGCGCGCTTCACCACCGCGTTGCCTGCAACCCCTAATCCGGAGAGCACAAAGAGTACGCCCAGCAACTGGGGAAAAAGCCCCGGCCCCGGATAGCCCCCCGCGAGATTCGGGAAGGTCCGGGCTTCAAGAAAGATGTATGCGCCAGCGATGGCAATGATGCTTCCAAGAAGCACGTCCCAGGTTCCCAAATGCGCCTCCTACTTGACAAAGCCGCCTGCCTTCAAGAGTTTCCCATTGGTTTCTTGTTGCTCCTCCAGGAACTTGACAAAGTCCTTGGAACCCTTGTAATCGAGCCAGAAACCACTGGTCTTGATAAAGTCGGTGAACTCTGGAGACTTGACGGCTTTCTCTACGGCCTTGTCCAAGATGTCAATGATGCTGTCTGGCGTTCTGGCGGGCGCAGCAATACCTGCCCAACCGCCGATGGCAAAGTCGTGCCCCAATTCCTTGAGGGTTGGGACATCGGGGAGGGCATCCCACCGCTTGTCTGCCATCACCGCCAGGATACGTGCTTTCCCTGCCTGTACCATCGGCAGCGATTCTGCAGGACTACAAGTGCAGATGTCCACGCCCCCAGCGGCTAGCTCGGCCAGGGCAGGCGCCGCCCCGGCGCTGGGAACCCATTTGACAGCATCGAGGCTAAGCCCCGCCGCCATCAGCCAGCCGACTCGCGCCAGGTCCCAGATGCCGCCTGCCGCAGTGCCAGACGCCTTCAGTTTGCCTGGATTGGCTTTAACGTACTCCATCAGTTCCTTGTAGTCCTTCCAGGGAGCGTCGGCGCGAACGGTGATGCCGGCGCGATTGTTGATGAGCAGGGCAATGGGCTTGTAGTCCTTGTAGGTCAGGCTCGTGGTACCCAACCAGTTCATCATCGTCACCTCGATGGTGATCATCCCGAGCGTGTAGCCATCAGGGTCTGCCGTCGCCGTCGCCGTATGCCCGACGACACCACCACCACCGGTGCGATTGACCACCCCCATCGGCTGTTTTAGGTCCTTCTCCAGGACAGCGGCAAGCGCGCGCGCCGTACGGTCAGTGCCGCCGCCGGCCCCCCACGGCACATTGATCGTTATGCCCTTGGCTGGATAAGCCGGCGCGGGCGGGGCGCAAGCCGTCACCAGCCCAAGCAGCACAACGACGATGCCCAGCGAGCACAGCGCTGCGCGAGCAACTCTTGACTTGTTCATCACACACCTCCATAATGTTTGTTCGATCGGGGCTTGCCATAGCCAACGCTGAGCAAGGAGCGCGCCCCATGGCCATCACAAAACTAGACGCAACTCTGCCTTGTCTTGTGTACCACCTCCCCTACTACATACGCACGCGCGAATAGAGCACACCACAACCATGCCAGATAACTTCATGTCTCACCTCGCTGGCGCTGTGGCGGAGCCGCGGGTGATCAGCTCGGGTTGCAGGACGATCGTCTCAATGGGCTTCTGCGGACCCTCCCGCAGCCGACGGAACAGCAGACGTGCCGCCTCAGCACCGATCTGATAGGTGGGCTGGCGCACCGCCGTCAGGGGCGGCACCAGCAGGGGTAGCCAGGGCATATCGTCAAAGCCGATGACGGAGATATCGTGGGGGATGCGCAGGCCACGCTCGTGAATGGCCTGCAGCGTGCCCATGGTCATCAGATTATTGACGGCGAAGATGGCCGTGGGGCGAGGGTCAAGGCCAAGGAGCTCGCTGGCAGCTCCATAGCCGCCCGATTCCTTGAAGTTCCCCGTGCGGATGGTGGTCTCATCCACCGGAATCCCGTGCTCCTGCAGGGCCTTCTCGTAGCCCTGGCGCCGCTCCCGCCCCACCGAGACGTGTAGAGGTGCGCCCACCAGGCCAATGCGACGATGCCCCAGGCTGATGAGGTGGGCCGTGGCCTGGTAAGCCCCGGCAACATTATCCAGGGTAACGGAGTCCGTGGCCAGGCCGGGCACCTTGCGATCAGCCATCACTATCGGGATGTGGCGATTGAGGAGAGGGGTGCAACAGTCCCCGCTGGTGGGGACGATAATGACGCCGGCCACACGCTCCGTGGAGAGGACATCAACGTAGAGCTGCTCCTTCTGCGGATCTTCATCGGAATTGCACAGGAGGACGGTGTACTGGTTCGCGTAGGCCACGTCCTCAACCGCGCGTACGAGGGCGGTGAAGAAGGGGTTCTGGATGTCGGAGATAATGAGGCCGATGACCCGGGCACTCTGGTTGCGCATGTTACGGGCGATGCCACTGGGCCGATAGTCCATCTCGGTCATGGCTTGCAGGACCCGTTCGCGCAGGTGGGGCTTGACCCGCGGATTCTGGTTGAGGACACGGGAGACCGTGGCAACGGAGACGCCTGCCCGGGCCGCAACGTCTTTGATGCGCATTCTTTACAGGTAAACAATTATGAAATCGGTTACTTGAAACTGATTACATTGTAACCGATTTCTGTGTCGTTGTCAAGAGGAATCATGTTCAGGGATCAGATTCACCCATCCCGCCCCACCACGGCCTGGGCCCCAACCCTGGTTTCCTCCGGAAAACGCCCCCGAGCCCCCGGGTCTCGATGGCTTCCATCAGAAAAGCCCAGGGATCTTCAAGCCTCCGGTCACGGCGCTGAGCCGCTGGGTGGCCAGGGCGTGGGTCTTGTCCACGGCCTCATTCACCGCGGCCATGACCAGATCCTCCAGCATTCCAATATCGTTGGGGTCCACCGCATCGGGGCTGATCTTCACCGATTGCACTTTCTGGTGCCCGGTCATGACGATGGTCACCGCCCCGCCCCCGGCCGAGGCCTCGATGGTCTCGTTGGCTAAGTCCTCCTGGGTCTTCATGAGCCTTTGCTGCATCTGCTGCAGCATCTTCATGTTGCCGAGCATTTCCCAACCTCCATCTTATGAATCAACGTTTCGAAAGTAATCCACCGTCCGCTCCAGTCCCTCTTCCAGGGCCACCTGGGGTTCCCAACCCAGCTCCCGGCGGGCCCGGGTGCAATCCAGGTACGACAGGCGCAGATCGCCCGGGCGTTTCGGCCCAAATCGGGGCTCGACGCTGGTCCCGATAATCTGGGACAGGGCCTGAAATAGCTCATTGACCGAGGTCCCCTGCCCGGTGCCGATATTGTAGATGCGATTCCCCCCTCTAGTCAATGCCAAAACGTTCGCCCGGACCGCATCCCCCACGAAGAGATAGTCCTTGCGCTGCTCGCCGTCCCAGTGGATCTCCGGGGTCCCACCGTCCAACAGGATTCGGGAGAAGATCGCCACCACCCCCGCCTCGCCAAAGGGGTCCTGGCGAGGCCCATAGATGTTAGCGTAGCGCAGGATCGTGTGCTCCAGGCCGTACTCCTGGGCGAAGTACCGCAGGTAGTGCTCGCCGGCCATCTTGGCGATGGCATAGGGCGACCTGGGCCGGAGCGCGTGATTTTCCTTGACCGGCAGCCTTCGGGGCTCCCCGTATATGGCGCCCCCCGAGGAGGCGAAGATGACCTTCTTCACGCCGTATTTCACGCCAGCGCCCAGCACGTTCAGGAGCCCCACCACGTTCTGCTGCGCGTCGAAGACCGGGTCATCGGTGGAGACCTTCACGCTGGCCTGGGCGGCATGATGGCTCACCAGGTCCGGCCTCTCGGCGGCAAAAACGCTCCCCAGTTTCGGTGATGCCACGTCCAGCTCATAGAAGGCCGCGGCAGGGCTGAGGTTGCTCTTCTTCCCGGTGGACAGGTTGTCCACCACCGCCACCTGATGGCCTGCCGATAGGTAACCGTCCACCACGTGGGAACCGATGAATCCGGCGCCGCCGGTCACCAAGATCTTCACTGATTTAAGCTCCTCATAAGATTTGTGTAATGCCTATGTTTACTGAGAGAAGGTCTTCTACGTAATCACGCTGCACCCCCTGGTACCTCGCTCTTTTCCAGCTCCCGGTTGAATAAGCGGACCAGCCCATCCAGGCGTTCCGCGGTCAAGGCACCACGCATGCTGGGGGTTTCCAGCAAGCGCCCCGGGGCCCGGAGGCTCGAGTAATCGAACCCACAGCGCTTTTTGATCCACACCTTCCGCCGATAGATATCCTGGCCCAGCCGGTCCAGGTCGCCATCGGTCACGGCGATGCCGATGGACTTCAAGGCGGCCCTACTCGTGGGCCGGTCGTAAACCTTCCGGGCAAAAAGACAGACGCAGAGCGAGGTCAAGACACAGCGCTCCTCTTCCTCTCGAATGAGGCCCTGGACTATCTCCTCGTCGCTCAGCTCCCCGGCCTTCTGATCTATGGCGTAGCCGGCATTGTCCAGGTGCGAGTGCCGGGCCCCCACCATCTGACCCAGGATATTGGCGTACCCGGTGTGATAGCCGGCTGCCGCGTTTCCCCCCAGGAAGGCGGCGAACTCCCGACCGCCGTAGCGCCCCGCCGCCGTCTGGGCTCCTTCGGCCAAGGCTCGCGCCAGCTCTGAACTGCCGGTGGCGATCACGTCGATGGCTCTAAGGTAGCCCTCCACCTCCCCAAAGGCCAGCTTCGCGCCCAGCTCCCCTGAGGCAATGAGCCCTTTTTGCATGGCTTCCGTGGCCCAGCCCAGGGTGATACCGGTGGCGATGGCGTCCAACCCCTGGTCGTCCAGGCGGTGGATCAGGTGCAAGATCCCGGCCCGGTCGCCGATGCCCAGGAAGGACCCCAGGGCGTAGATCAACTCGTAATCGTAGCTCACAAAAGATGATTCGAACTCGTAGCCCTTGCCGAACTGGTGGCGCAAAAGGGCGATGTGGATGCAGCCGATGGGACAGCCGGAGCAAGAGAGCTTGCGCATCAGGTCGTACTGGGCGAAGGCCTCGCCGCTGATGGCCTCCGCCGCCTCGAACTGCCCCTGCTGGAAGTTCCTGGTGGGGAGGGCCCCCAGGGCGTTTAAGGGCAAGACGTTCTCCGGCGTGCCCAAATCATGATACTTCTCCATCAAAGAGGTCTCGGTGACGCGCTTGTACACCTGGGCGTAGACCTTATTGTATTCCGGAAAATTCTGGATCGCCACGTCTGCGTCCCCGGAGATGTAGATGCCCTTTAGCTTTTTGGCGCCCAAGGCCGCCCCCAGGCCCAGGCGCCCGAAATGCCGGTAGGTCTCGATGTTGACGTTGGCGTAGCGCACCAGGTTTTCGCCGGCCGGGCCGATGCGCATGATGCTGCGGTGGCCCCGGCCTGGCTCGATATCCCGGAGCAGGCGGCCCGTCTCCTCGGCGCCCAGGCCCCAAAGGGTCTGGGCAGGTTTGAATCGCACCTCGTTAGAGTCCAGGTACAGGTACGTGGGCTGGGCCGCCCGGCCGGTGATCACCAGGGCGTCGTAGCCAGCATAGCGCAGGGCCAGGGCAATGCGACCGCCAGCGTGGCTCTCCCCCAGGTTGCCAGTCAGGGGCGACCGGAACATGGCCACGGCCTTGGTCACCGCCGGGAAGATGGTAGAAAGAGGCCCGATGGCGAACACAATCGGTTGACCGGGGTCGAAGACGCCCTTGCGGTAATCAATGGTCTCCGATAGGAGCACTGTGGCCGCCCCGGCTCCACCCAGATACGGATAGAGGTCCTCCCTCCGGGCCACCCGAACCTTTTGGGCTGACAGGTCAATATAGAGGACCTTCAGGTAATTCTCATGCAGCATCAGGAGGTCACTGCCATTTCCAGGCATCCGTGCGGACAGTAGACTACGCAGAGGCCACAATGGCGGCAGACGATAGGGGTGCGCTGGACCCCATCCCAATATACCACCCGTACCGGGCAAGCCGGCACGCACTGCTCACAGCCAATACATTTACCTTTGACCAAGAGCGCCCCGCCGCCTCGCCGCTGGACCAGGGCGTCGGCGGGGCAGGCGCGGACACAGGGTGCATCCACGCAGGCCCGGCAGATATCAGCCACGAAGCGCCCCTGGATGCCACCCTGGGTCTTGACCTGCATGGCGCTGTGCTTGGGAGAGTAGCTGCGGTAGTTATACCGGGCACAGGCCAACATGCACGAGTAACAGCCAATACACTTGGCCATCCCCGGCGCCTGGAGGATCTTCGGCATGTCGTCAACTCGTTCCTGCCAGTTGCTTCGCCATCGGCGATGGCGAAAGTGGACGATCTGGCTGCCTTTACCCGGAAAGAAAGCGACTATCTGGCCTATTGTAACAATTCGCTGGCCATAGTTCAACTGGTTGGCGGTCAAGACAAAGGCACCAGACAGGATGTCAGGGCATCGTCTCAACCACGCCTGGTGCTCCGGCGCCGGAGGGATTCGATCTTCTCGGCCACCAGGCCGATGGCGCCAGAATCATCGCGCCGGACACGACCCCGCACCAGGTAGGGGCCAGAACCGCGCAGCAGGCCCTGATAGGCCCGGTACGTTTCTGGAGCTAGGGTGACCTCGATAATGCCCTCCAGATCTTCTAACGTCAGGTGGAGCATGACCTGGCCGTTGCCGGTAGTCTGGCGGTGGGCCAGGGCCCGGACCCCGGCCACGAGCAAGCTTTCCCCCACGTGCTCGGCCAGGCGTGAGCTGGGCACCACGTGACGCTTCTCGAGTTCCGCCGTGTAGAACTCCAGCGGGTGGACGCTCACCCCCAGGCCCAATAGCTCTTCTTCAATGGCCATTTTCTCCGGTCGAGAGTACTCCGGCAGGGGCGGCTGGGCCTGGTCGAAGGCCTCCAGGGCCATCATCAGTTGCTGTTTGGTAGGCACACCCCTCTTCTTCCCATCCCCTGGCTCCCATAAGCCCAGCGAACGCAGCATGGTTGGCCGACTGGGGCCCAGGCCGTCCGCCGCCCCAACCCTGACCAGGTCGGCCATCTCCAGCGGGCGGGGCCCGGCCCGGGCCTGGAGGTCTACCAAGGAGCTGAAGGGCCTTTCCTCCCTTGCGGCGATTATGCGCTGTATGGTCTTCTCGGTCAACCCCCGGACCTGGTCCAGCCCCATCCAGAGGGTCTCCTTGCCCGTGGCCTCGCGCTCCAGGGTGAACTCGCGCCCGGAATGGTTCACGTGCGGCGGCCGCACCACCAGGCCCAGCCGCCGGGCCTCCCGCAGATAGGTCGCCTGGGGATAATAGCCGCCCCAGTTGGCCAGGACGGCGCACATGAACTCCGCCGGATAGTTGGCCTTGAGATAGGCCAAGCGATAGGCCACCACCGCATAGCTGGCGGCGTGGGCCTTGCAAAAGCCAAAGCCGGCGAAGCTCTCCAAAAGACGCCAGATCGCCTCGGCGGTGGGGAGGTCGGCGCCCGAATGCTCCACGCCGCCCCGGATGAAGGCCTCCTTGAGCGTGGCTATCTCCGCCGAGGCCTTGAACTTGCTCATGGCCCGGCGCAGCACGTCGGCCTGGGCCAGAGAGAGGTTGGCGAAGTCGTGGGCGATGCGCAGGACCTGCTCCTGATAGAGGACCACGCCGTAGGTCTCCTGCAGGATCGGCCGCAGCTTGGGGTGCAGGTAGGTCGCCTCCTCCCGGCCGGCGTGGCGCCGCACGAAGGCGTCCTTCAGGCCACCCTGGAGGGGCCCAGGGCGATACAAGGATATCGCGGCGATGATGTCCGACAGGTTCTTCGCTCTCAGTTCGCGCAGCATGGTCCCCATACCCGGGCTCTCCATCTGAAAACAGCCAATGGCCTCACCCCGCGACAGGAGCTGTGCCGTCTTCTCGTCCTCCGGAGGTATCTTCTCCAGGTCCATCATTATGCCCCGGCCTCGCCGCACTAACTCCACTGTATCGGCCAGGACGGTCAGGGCCTTGATGCCCAGGAGGTCGATCTTGATCAGGCCCAGCCGGGCGATGCCCTCCAGGTCGTACTGGGTGATGGCCAGGCCTTTGGACGCAAGCTGCACCGGCACCCAGTCGGTGATGGGGCCGGGGGCGATGACAATGCCACCCGGATGAATGGAAAGGTGCCGCGGAAACCCCTCGAAAGCGCGGCTCATCTCGACCACCTGGGCCGTCAGCGGGTCCCGGTTCTGGGCGAGGATCTTCTGGTAGGCCCTATCGATGTCGTCCCTCATGCCCGGGTGCCAGAGGTGGGGGATGCGCTCAGCGATGGCGTCAATCTTTTCCGGGGCCAGGCCGAAGGCCTTGGCCACCTCCCGGAAGGCCGAGCGGGCCTGGAGAGTCACCACGGTAGAGACCATGGCCACTCTCTCAACGCCGTACTTCTGATAGACGTAGGCGATGACCTCGTCCCGGCGGCGGGAGCACAGGTCCAGGTCAATGTCCGGCGGGTCGCTACGTTCCCGGTTTAAGAACCTCTCGAAGTACAGGTCATGGGCTATGGGGTCCACCTGGGTGATCCCCAGGCAATAGCAGGCTAGGCTACCCGAGGCCGAGCCCCGGGGGCTCCAGGGAATGCTTTTCTCTGTGGCATATCCCACGATGTCGGCCACTACCAGGAAATAGGGGGTGTATCCCAATCCATCGATGGTCTCCACCTCACGGCGCAGGCGCTCCTCCACTGGAGGGGTGATCGTCACATAGCGCCTCTGGGCCCCTTCCCAGCATTTCTTCCAGAGGGTAGATCGGCTGGTCTCGCCTGGCGGTATCTTCACGCTGGGAAACACCCTGGCGCCGGTCAAAAGATCGAGCCAGCAACGCTCCGCGATGCGACCCGCGTTCTCCACCGCCGCCGGGTAATGGAAGAAAAGGGCCTCCATTTCCTTGGGCGATCTCAGATAGAGATTAGGGTAGAGGCGTTTGTCCGGGTGTGGCTCTTCCAGGGTGGTGGTCGTGCGCATGGCGGACAAAACCCGGTGCCGGGTGGCATCCCCCGGCCGCAAATAGTGCACGTTATTGGTAGCCACGGTGGGGAGGCCGAGCTTGCTCGCCCCCAAGGCCAGAAGTGCGGCATCCCCCTCATCCTTTTCTTCCTGGATTTGCATTTCCAGGAAGACGTTGCCCTGGCCGAACAGGAGGGCCAGTTCTCTTGCCAGGACCTGGGCCTCCCC
>JBFMCB010000010.1:0-28470 GCA_040754915.1 Chloroflexota bacterium
GACATTCGCTGCCTCACTGTGGGCGGGGGGGGGGGCGAGGCTCCGGTGGTCTGCCATAAACCGGGAGCCTCCAGAACCCGGCGTGATGAACGCTGGGGTGGCGGCGTTGCTTCTGCTGGTCCTGACGACAGGCTTTCCCTATAGCGCGCCGCAGTACACCGGGGCCAACGTTTCGTTGAAGCACATGATCCAATTTCAACTGGCTACCGGAGAGCTTCTGGGCGATACGATCTGGGTTTCCCAGGGACCGACCAGTTCGCCGCTGGTGCCATTGTATCTGGAGGAAAGGCCCCTGGTGAAGGCGGTGGCTTTGGACGGGGAAGCCAAGGTTATGACCGTTAGCCATGGGGCAGTATCGGAGGCCATAGAGGTTTCGGCACCCCGTGGCACGCCGATCTTGTTTTATAACCATTATTTCCCCGGCTGGCGGGGGTTACTGGACGGCCAGGAGATCGCTATAAAGCCGCAAGGCCCCCAGGGACTGATCGGCCTGGAGGTGCCTGCTGGCGAACACCGGGTCGAGATCCGCTTCGGTGACACAGCCGCTCGGACCTTCGGGAAATTGCTCTCGCTATTGGGCTGGGCCATTGCCCTGGTAGCTTTGTTCGGGGCAAGGGTTTGGCGTCTTTCTTTTTTACTGGTAAAGAAAGCCCTGTGACATGCGGGCCGGTTAATGCTATAATGGCGACGGCGGTGGTCTTGAGGTCTTCCTGGCGAAATTTCTCTACCAATAAAGAGGGGATGCTCTAGTGACCAGGGTCTGCGTTATCGGTAGTGGCTACTGGGGGCCGAATCTGGTTCGCAATCTGGACTCGCTGCCGGGAAAGCCGCTTTACGGGGTTAGCGACCTCCGGGAGGAGCGGCTCGCTTACATAAAACACATCTATCCTCACGTGGCGGTATCCCAGGACTACCGGACCTTTCTGGACGATGAGACGGTCACCGCCGCCGTTATCGCCACGCCGGCTCATTCGCATTTCCAGTTGGCCCGGGAATTTCTGCTGAGGGGCAAACACACACTGGTGGAGAAGCCCCTGGCCATGACGGCGGCCCAATGTCGGGAGCTGATTCACATCGCCCGGCAAAATGACAGGGTCCTCATGGTGGGCCATACGTTTGAGTATAGCCCGGCGGTGGCCAGGCTCAAGGAAATGGTGCAGAGTGGCGACCTGGGGGACATCTATTACATCTATTCGAATCGTCTGAACCTGGGCCAGATCCGGCAAGACGTGAACGTGCTTTGGAACCTGGCCCCCCACGATATCTCGATCATCCTCAGCCTCTTGCAGCAGGAGCCAATGGTGGCCTCGGCGAAGGGGTATTCGTTTCTCCAGGAAGGAATCGAGGACGTGGTCTTCCTATCCCTGGATTTCCCCGGTGGAACCGGGGCCCACATTCATGTCAGTTGGTTGGACCCGGGCAAGGTTCGTCGTATGACCGTAGTCGGGAGCAAGAAAATGGTGGTCTACGACGACACCAATTCCGAGGCCCCGCTCCAGATCTACGACAAAGGCGTAACCAGGAATGGTATTCCCCGAGACGCGCCCGCTTTCGAGTCCTTTGGCGAATTCCAGTTACTCCTGCGGGCTGGGGACGTGCACATCCCTAAAATCCCTGCCACCGAGCCACTCCGCGATGAGTGCGCGCACTTCATAGATTGTATCGCTAACGATGCCAGGTGCCGATCCGATGGCCTGGCTGGGCTAAAGGTGGTCAAGGTGCTGGAGGCAGCACAACATTCGCTGCGTCACGGCAGCATGGCGGTGGCGGTGCCTAAGGAGAGCTGATGGCAGATAGCAGTTGGCTGCCTTAAGTTATCAGTCATTTTGGTCAGCAAGGAGCGTTGAAATGACTATACCCCTGGTAGATCTAAAGGCGCAGTACAAGACGATAAAAGAAGAGGTGGACGAAGCGATCCAGAGGGTTATCGACAGCTCCAGCTTCATTATGGGCGAGGATGTGAGGCTCTTTGAGCAGGAATTTGCCCAGTACATAGGCGCCAAACACGCGGTGGGCGTGGGTTCGGGCACCGACGCCCTGCACCTGGCTTTGCTGGCCGTGGGCGTTGGCCCCGGTGACGAGGTCATAACCGTCTCCCACACCTTTATTGCCACCGGAGGGGCGGTGACCCAGTGTGGCGCCAAACCGGTGTTTGTGGATATCGATCCCCGGACCTACAATATAGACGTGACAAAAGTTGAGCGAGCCATAACCTCTCGCACCAAAGCGCTTTTGCCCGTCCACCTGTATGGGCAGCCGGCGGACATGGACCCTTTGCTCGACCTGGCAGAGAGATACCATCTCCCGGTGATCGAGGACGCCGCTCAGGCCCATGGGGCGGAGTATAAGGGACAAAAGACGGGGACTTTTGGTAAGGCGGCGTGTTTCAGCTTCTATCCAGCTAAGAACCTGGGTGCCTATGGAGATGCGGGAATGGTGGTCACCAACGACGACCAAGTGGCTCAAAAGGTGCGGCTCTGGCGAGATCACGGCCGGGAATCCAAGTACGTGCACTTGGTCGAGGGGTTTGGCAAGCGCCTGGACACCATCCAGGCCGCCGTGCTCAGGGTGAAGCTCCGGAGACTCCCGGCGTGGAACGCTCAGCGGCGAGAAAACGCGCTTCTCTATACGCAACTGCTGAATGGAACCGGCGTGGTGTGTCCCTACGAGCCCGAATATGCCCGGTCGGTTTACCACCAGTATACCATTCGGGTGCGCGAGCGCGAAAGAATTCAGGCCCGACTGAAAGAGGACGGGATCTCCACAGGCGTACATTACCCCCTACCGCTTCATTTGCAGCCGGCTTACGCACGCCTGGGCTATCAGCGGGGGGATCTGCCGGCAACAGAGAAGGCAGCGGAGGAGGTCCTGTCACTTCCAATGTATCCGGAGCTAACCCCAGAGCAGATAGAATTCATTGCTTCTCGCGTGAAGGCATACTCCTGATTCTTTACCGTTATCTTTACTGTTAAAGAAAGTTTCCACAAGGCGGAATGACGGTCTACAATTAGCTGGTGGCAGCTGCTATTGGCCATCAGCCATGCTAATATCCCTTGTCAGGCTCCGTAGCAAAGGGGGGACATCCCCCTTACCTCTGTAGTTTATCCAAGAATCGCCTCACCCGGCGGAAGACCTTCTCTTCGGTAAGCCCCTCCGTGTTCAGGTATAGATGGCAGTGAGCCCGAGCCTCGGCCAATCGGGCCCGTTGTTCAGCGAGCTGGTCCTCTCCCCAGTCAACCCCTTTTCTCCTGCGAACCGTCACGAGCGAGGCGTCGAGGTAAACCAGAACGTCGGGCTCGGTCATGCGCCACATAGCAGGGGCAAAAGAATGCTCCTGAGCGCAGACGTGGGCCTCGTAGCCGCAAGCCGTGAGCCGGTTTGCCAGGGCCGATTTTCCAGAGGCGCAGACGCCAACGATGACTATGCGCATGGCTCAGCGCTTATCAATCGTCTCCCCCAGCGGAAAGCTGACCAACAGGCGCCGGACCTCGCCTTTCTCCTCCGTTGAAGCCATCCGCAGGACTAAGACGCTCATGTCGTCGTTAGGGCGCCCCTGGTCGCGAGCGATGGCGGCGGCCAGGATCGCCTCCGCCAAAGCTTGTACGTCCAACTGGCTGTTCGCCAATAGGGATGTCACCAGGTTGACGACGTCGAACCTTAGGCCGAAACGAGCCCCGGCCTCTAAGATGCCATCGGTGAATACGATCACGTGGGTGTCCGGTGCCATGGGCACCTCGGTGATAACGGGCTTTGTCCCAGGGAAGATGCCAATGGGCTGGGATTCCTCATCCAGGCAACGAAGTCCAACGGTGCTGGAGACAATCACCGGGCAATGGCTATTGCGCGAGAGCACGATGCTCCTGGAGGCCAGATCCACCGAGACGATATTCAAAGTGGCCGACACCTTGCCCTGGCGGTAAGCGTACAGGAAGTCATGGGTGCCTCGGGCGGCAGCGCCATCGCGAACGCCGTCGGCCAATAACCCCACCGCCTTTTTGGCCACCAGGTTGGAGATGGCCTTGGCCGGCCTGCCGTGTCCTTGACCGTCGGCCAGCACGAACGACAGGCCTCCGTGGGGCCGCTCGATCATCTCCAGCGTGTCACCGCTTTCGCTGGAGGCGTATCGGTGAACCTTGGCCACCGCCACCTGGATCTCCAATTGCCCCATGTGCGCTCCAGGGTGCCGTCGGGCGCTGCCGTGGTGCCAGGCAACACCCTCAGCAGCCAAAAAACAAGCGAGGATGTCGAATCCTCGCTTGTTGGCGAAACCACGGAAATAACGGCCTAGTCCGCGCTACACCCATTTCTGGCTCTTCATGAAATCGGTGATAACCGGAATGGTGAAGTACTGGCCCTGGTAGGCCAGGTACGCGTAGTACAGCGTGATAAACCAGAGCAAGAACGGGCAGAAGCCACAGAAGGCGCCGACTCCCAGCGTGACCGCTCCCAAAAGCGGGGTGATGACGCAGGAAAGGACGATTATCACCACCCAGAGAACAATGTCGAAGATTAAGGACTGGACGGCGTGGTACTTTTGGAAGGGGCGGTTCTTACCCTCGGTCAAAAGGATGATCAGGGACACGATGAAACCGATGGGGTAAGAGAGGGCGGCCATAAGCTTATCCTGATCTGTGATCTCGCCGGGCATGCTTTCTGTCATCTGAGTTCACCTCCTTCCCGTGCCAAATCGCCAACCCGTGCCAGATAGCCAAGAGGACCGCGCGAAGTGTTGCCGGGGACTTAGTGGACCGCCTCACTGAGGTCACGCCCTGCTGGTCGCCTGTGGTGGCGCCAGCAGGAAGCTTCTGATATATTCTAGCACGTCCAAATCAAATGTCAATACTTTGGCTTGACAAATTGTACTTCATCAACTATTATTGGCCGGGGTTTCGATCCTCGGTTTTGGAAACAACGTTATGAGCTTGCACTATCGCGGGCCTGCTATTGTAAAGCTTGCCCCTGTCATCCTTTCCCTTGGCCTCATTATCCCCGTCTCCGGGTGCTACCAGATCAGGCTCGAGGACCACATCGTGGGTGATTTGGTGGAAACCCCCACCCCCTTTGTCGTGAGCCTCCCCTCAGGTGCTGCCCACGACGTGGCGGTAATGGGCATTGATTTCGATCCCCCGCTCAAATATGAGCTGATAGCGGCCGCTGGCAAGCTCCAGTTGTTGGTGGCGGTGGAAAACGCCGGGACGCAAGTGGAGTACAATGTGGCTGTGGAGGCCAGGTTGGCGGGTGGCCAGGAGGATGATGTCCTATTGAGAGGGACCAAGCTCGTTGAGGTCCTGGCACCTGGTGAGATCAAGATCGTGCGCTTCGAGAACCTGTCTGTGCCACCCCTGCGGGACAGTTATACCCTGGCCATAAATCTACCCTTGGTCCCTGAAGAGACCAACGCTGGAAACAACCAGAGAGTCTACCATTTTCAACTGGTGAAAGCCGCCCCATCCCCCTGATATCCCTCGGCCAGGCCCTCTGCCTGTGACCAATTCCGACGAGACCATGGGAGGCGAAAGCGTTTCGTGAATACGTTTCGCAGAAGCAAGGCCCTTCTGGTCGCTTTCGTCCTTCTTGGCTTTCTGTTGGCGGCACAGGTACAATCCCCCAGGCAGATGACAGTGCCTAAAGAGGCCTCGCGAGAGAGGGTTGCCGGCACCATAGCTCGGCTGGAGGAAGAGCAAAGAAGCCTCAAGGAGACCATCGGCAGGCTGCGCGAAGAACTTGTGGCCCAGCAAAAACTGGGCCTGGCCAGGTCGGAAAGCCTGAGAGAGATCGACTCCGAGCTGGAGAAGCAGCGCCTGGCCGCGGGGCTTCTGCCCCTCAAGGGTCAGGGCGTAACGGTAACTCTGGATGATAGCTCTAAGGCGGTTGGTGCAGGGGGAGACCCGGCAAGCTACCTGGTACATGACTACGAGCTCAGGGATGTGATCAACCTGCTCTGGGCCTTCGGCGCCGAGGCGGTGGCAGTGAACGACGAAAGGCATGCCGGTGGCACCTCTATCTATTGTGTGGGCAGCACCATCCTGGTGAATAACACCCGGCTTTCTCCTCCCTACGAAATCCGTGCCATCGGCGAAGCGGTGGCGTTGGAGGACAAGCTGCGTAACCCGGCGAACCTGGCCAGGCTCAAGTCTCGCGCCAGGCTCTACGGCATCCAGTTCAGGGTGACGTCCTCTAAGGAGGTCACCCTGCCGGCCTACAGCAGCGGCTTCAATCTGAGATACTCGAGTCCCGCCAAGAGCGGAGGATAGGGCCTTCTTGACTGGTAAAGAACGGTTCTCATCCAGCGTGGTTCTGACTTTGGTCTGTTTTACCCTGGGCATCGTGCTGGTCGTTCAGTTCCGCACGCAGGGCAAGATCGCCACCGATGTCTCCGCCCAATCCAGCACGGATCAAGCGTTGATCATCAGTAGTCTGGTGGAGAGCAATGCCTCGCTGCGCAAGGAGGCGGACCGGCTTGCTGGAGAGTTAGCCGGCCAGGGCCCCATTCCCAAGGCTGGCAGCTTGGAGGCCATGGTGGAGGAGCTGAACAAGTTGCGTATGGTCAACGGCCTTCTGGAAGTGATGGGCCCAGGGATAGAGGTGCGAATAGATGGCAGCATCACCGCGCTGGATCTTCAGGACCTGATCAACGAGGTGTGGAATGCCGGGGCGGAGGCGGTGAAGGTTAACAACCAACGCGTGGTGGGGCGCTCGGCGGTGGTAGGGGAGGAAAACGCCATTTATCTGGACGGGACCCGGCTCGGTTCACCGTACATAATAAACGCCATCGGTCACCCGGAGGCCCTGGAGAAGGCCCTGAGCCGCCCCGGTGGTCTGATCGCCTTGTTGCGCTATACATATAGCGGAGCATCGATCGCGGTCACTAGGTTGGAGCGGATCTCCATGCCGGTGTACCGGGGGAGATATGAGTTCCGCTACGCCGAGGTCGTGAAATAGGAGCCTGGCAACGGCTGGGGCTTTTACTTGTAAAGAAGGTGGCTCGGGGCCGCCAATGGGTTACTTGCCACAACTGCTACAACTGGTGGCGGCGCAGCCGCCACAGCCGCTAGGGCCCAGGGGGACCGTTGCCCCGCCATTGACCTTGCTGAACGACAGGAAGCGGGAGATGACTCGTTTCACCTCTGCCGATTGGCAGGAGGGGCAGGGGGCTGGTGCATCGGCACGGTCCATGGAGCGCAGGAGCTCGAATTTGGTTTCACACCGGGAACAGTAATACTCGTATACAGGCATCTGGGACTCCAGACTGATGTTCTCTATATCATGCTCTCATTTTAGACCCATTTCATCCAATCGTCAAGGAGGTGTCGTCTTGAGGGAGTTCATCGAACGGATCCTCAATACCGCGCAGGTGCGCGGCGCTAACTACGCTGACGTCAGGGTAGTGAGGAGGCAAAGTCAGAGCATCGTCGTCAAGAACGGCAACGTGGAGGCCCTGTCCATCGCCGAGGATCAGGGTTTCGGGGTCAGGGTGATCGCGGGCGGTGCCTGGGGCTTTGCGGCCAGCTCGCTCCTGGCGGTATCGGAAGCAGATCGCGTGGCCGCCCAGGCCGTCCAGATCGCCAGGGCCAGTGCCACGGTGAAAAGTCGAGATTTGGACATCGGCCCAGGGATTCCGGTCACCGACCGATACCGCACCCCCGTTGAGATCGACCCCTTTGGCGTACCCATCGAGAGGAAGATCGCCCTGCTCCTGGCCGCCGACGCGGCCATGCGAAAAGTAAAGGAGATCAAGGTAGCCGAATCGAGCATGGAGCTCTTTCGCGAGCTGAAAACCTTTGCTTCCACCGAGGGCGGCTTCATCGAACAGGAGATCATCGAGAGCGGCGGCGGCATCGAGGCCACGGCGGTGGGGAATGACGACGTTCAAAAGCGCTCGTACCCCAATAGCTTCGGCCGCCAGCAGGGGACCGCGGGCTACGAATTCATCGAGGCCATGGACCTGGTTGGTAACGCCGAACGCATAGCCGCCGAGGCAGCACAGTTGCTGCGGGCCAAACAATGCCCGGCCGGCGTAACCACGCTGATCCTGGGACCCACCCAACTGGCATTGCAGGTCCACGAGTCCTGCGGCCATCCCATAGAGCTCGACCGAGTGTTCGGCACCGAGGCCTCTTATGCTGGCACCAGTTTCCTCACCACTGACAAGCTGGGGAGCTTCCGCTACGGCTCGGAGATCGTGAACATCACCGCCGATGCCACCATCCCCGGTGGGCTGGGCACCTTCGGGTACGACGACGAAGGGGTCCCTGCCCAACGGGTGCCGATCGTCCGGAACGGCATCTTTGTGGGATACCTGACTTCCCGGGAGACCGCCAGGGTTCTGGGACAATCCTCTAACGGCACGGCCCGAGCGGATGGGTGGAACCGGATCCCGATCATCCGCATGACCAACATCAACCTGGAGCCTGGGGAATGGGAGTTCGAGGACCTCATCGCCGACACCGACGAGGGCATTTACATGGAGCTCAACAAGAGCTGGAGTATCGACGACAAGCGCCTTAACTTCCAGTTCGGAACCGAGATAGCCCGGGAGATCAGCCACGGGAAGCTCGGTCCCTTGCTCAAAAACGCCACGTACACTGGCATCACGCCTCAGTTTTGGGGAAGTTGCGATGCCATATGTAACGCCGGGCACTGGAACATCTGGGGAACCCCCAACTGCGGCAAGGGACAGCCTCCTCAGGCAGCCCACGTGGGGCACGGCACCGCTCCTGCCCGCTTCCGCCATGTTCAGGTGGGCATGATGAAGTGATGCCGCCACTAGAACCACAGGGTGTTCTTTGCTAAGAAAGGAGTTATATGCTGGGTAAAGAGAATATCAGGGTTATCTTTGAGCAAGTGCTGGCGATCTCGCCCGCCGATCAGACCGAGGTGCTCTTCCTGGGCGAAGATTCGGGGCTCACCCGCTTCGCCAATTCCTATATCCACCAGAACGTAGCCCAGAACGACGCTGAGTTGCGGGTACGGGTGGTCTTTGGGAAGAAGATCGGCGTGGCCTCCACCAACGACCTGTCGGTAGAATCCATAAAAAGGGTCGTGGAGTCTGCTATCACCATCGCCAAACTTCAGAGAGAAAACCCCGACTTCGTCTCCCTTCCAGCCCCGGCCCCGGTGCCCCAGGTCATCGGTTACGCTCCCGGCACCGCCTCATTCACGCCAGAGTCCAGGGCCAAGGCGGTAGGGCTGGTGTGCCGGAAGGCAGTGGAGAACAAATTGATCGCCTCTGGTGCCTTCTATACTGGGACCAGTGAACTGGCCGTGGCCAGTTCCCTCGGGGTGTTCGCCTACCATCCGAGCACCGTAGCCGAGCTGAACACGGTGATCATGTCCGATTCCAGCGCTGGCTACGCCGATGCCGTTTCACTGGATGCCCAGGAGATAGACCCCGAGGCGGTGGCCGCCGAAGCCGTGGACAAGGCACTGCGCAGCCGTAACCCCACCGGATTGGAGCCGGGCGAGTATGAGGTGATCCTGGAGGAGTACGCTGTCTTCGACATCCTGGAGTTCCTGGCCTATCTGGGTTTCAGCGCCCTGGCCGTCCAGGAGGGCCACAGTTTTATGAAACTGGGCCAGAAGGTGGTGGGCGAGAACATCTCCATCTGGGATGATGGCCTTTCCCCCGGCGGCTTGCCCCTTCCTTTCGATTGCGAAGGTGTCCCCAGACAGAAGGTGCCGCTGATCGATAAGGGTTTCGCGGTTGGACTGGTTTACGACTCCTATACCGCTGGCAAAGAGGGCAAAGCATCCACTGGCCACGCCCTGCCAGCCCCCAATACCTATGGGCCGATCCCGATGAATCTGTGGATGGGCACGGGACAGTCGGACAAGGAAGAGATGTTGAAGTCCACGAAGCGTGGTATCTGGGTGACCAGATTTCACTATACGCGCCCCATACACCCGTTGAAGGTGATAGTCACCGGGATGACCAGGGATGGCACCTTCCTGGTGGAAGACGGTGAGATCGCGGGCCCGATCAAGAACCTGCGCTTCACTCAAAGCTATCTGGAGGCCCTGTCCAGCGTGGAGCTCATCGGCGCCCAGACCAAATTGGAGCGCGGCCTTATGGGCGGCAGCCGGGTCCCGGCCTTGAAGGTCTCCCGCTTCAACTTCTCAGGAGTCACGGAGTTCTGAGGCGGGCACGGCCTTGAGGCGTATTCACCGGAAAGGTGTACTTACGGGTACGCCTTCCCCTCACCCCTCTCCCCAAGGGGGAGGGGTGAGGGGAAGGCGTGGCTTTGAGCAGACGAACATGCCACGTGATCTTTCCCTCCTTGAGGGCGCTCTCGGGATTTGCTTCCGGGATAAAACCCGGTTACGGCAGGCTTTTACCCATCGCTCGTATTTGCACGAGAATCCATCGAATGGCCTGCTCTCCAACGAGCGGCTGGAGTTCCTGGGCGATGCCGTGCTGGGCTTTGTTGTGGCCAGGCTGCTCTACGAGCGCTATCCGGACATGGCTGAAGGCAGCTTGACCGGCTTGCGCTCGGCTCTGGTAAAGAGCGAAACCCTGGCTGATCTGGCGGCGCGCCTGAGCCTGGGAGAGTATCTCTATTTGAGCCGAGGCGAGGAGGCTAGCGGTGGCCGGGCTCGCCAGACTAACCTGGCGCGGGCCTTTGAGGCCCTGGTGGGCGCCATTTTCCTGGACCAAGGCCTGAGGGTGACCCGCGGTTTCCTGAGAAGGCTGCTGGAACCCGAGATGCAGCGGGTGGTCAAGAGCAGGCTGGAGAAGGACTACAAGAGCCGCCTTCAGGAACTGGTCCAAGGCGATTTCCAGTACACTCCAGTTTATGGAACAGTTCAGGTGGTGGGGCCGGATCACGCCCGGGAGTTCACGGTCCAGGTGGAGGTGCTGGGGAGGGTTGTGGGACGAGGCACAGGGCGCAGCAAGCAGGCGGCCGAGCAGGCGGCGGCTAAAGAGGCTTTGGCCAACCTGTTGGGTGAAAGTCTCGGCTCACCGTTGCCAGCAGGATTACGCCGGGCCCTTTTCATCCTGGCGAGCAAATTGGCAGCCACATCGGCTCCGTGGGCCATAGGTGGGAGCAGCGCTTCACTACTTCAAGGGATGTCTCTGGTACCCGTGGATATCGACATCCTAACCAGCGCTGACGGCGCCTACCAGATAGGCGGCATCCTGAAGGACTACGAACGATCTGCTGTATCCTGGAGGGAGTGTGACGTATTCAAGAGCCACCTGGGCCGGTTCGAGGTGACCGGCGTGCCGGTAGAGGTCATGGGCGGGCTGGTCATCGCCGGGCCGGGTGGCATAGTGGCCTGGGAGGCCTGGAAACAGCCGCGTCTGGTGTCGCTCTTCGGGCTCGAGCTCCCGGTGGTGCCGCTGGAGGCGCAGTTGGTTTCCTATTCCCTCATACCCGGCCGAGAGGCGCGGGTTCGGGAGATAGCCACCTGCCTTCGCCAAAAAGGATACGACTCGCAGGCTTTGGAGAATGCCTTGAACCAGGCCGGGCTGTCGACCGAGGCAAGCACAGCGGTGAGAAGCCTGCTTCTTTTCTAGCAAAGAAAATCTGGACATCAGACAGAGGTTGAGATGCCTGCCATCGTCCAAGACGCCATCACGATTACGATGGTGGTGGGGAGTGGTTCCCTGTTCCTGGTCAAAGACCCCCGCTGGGCAGCATCGTCACCTTTCTTTTTGTTTCTCTTGGGTGGCCTGTTCGTAGCCTCCTCCGCGTTGCCCGGCACAGCCCTGACGCTGGCGCTGACCGGTGCGCTGGTCTCAGCCATATTGTGGCTATCGGTTTATGGCCTGCGGACCGGCAGAGGACGACGTCTTTTTGACGAAACCGACTGGGGACTCTGGGGGATGGGGGCCGTTTTCCGCCTTTCGGTATTGCTCATGGCCCTGGCCGGGGTGTACGGCCTGACGCTCGCTGCGCCCTTCGTGGAACTGCCGTTTGTTCCCAATGTCCTCTGGTATTGGCTTCTGGCCATTGGGGCACTCTTGATCTCTCATCCCAGATATACCGTGAGCGCCGGCGTGGGCTTGCTCCTGGTTCACCTGGGATTCTACGTCGCGTTCTCGTTCTTGGGTGGAAACTCCAATTACTGGGTCCTGGCTCTCCATAGCTTAGTGGACATTACGATAGCCCTGGCGGTCGCGTACCTGGCAGTCCCCTCAACGGAGGCTATCGGTTGAACCATCCCGGTGTACTCTTTCTCGCCCCTGTTCTGGCCGCGGCGCTCTTGCTATTGCTGCCACGGCGTATCGCTGGCCACACCTGGCGCCCGGTGCTCGTGGCCCTGGTGTCACTGCTCGAGATCCGATGGCTAATGGAAGCGCCTTCGGGAATAGCCTGGTCCCTTTGGGGGTTGGAGCTGACAGTGGTGGCTTTCAACCGGTGGGCTCTGGCCCTCATCTATGCGGTGCTTGGCCTGGCCCTAGTCATCCACGGTCGGCTACATTCCGACCGGGGTATTCTCTTAGTGGGGTTGACTGTTCAGAGCGGCATCTCCTTGGCTTTGCTGTCCAGCGACCTCCTCGTTCAGGCCAGCCTCATCGTCGCCAGCGCTGTAGCCGTCGCCTTTGGGGTATCCGGGCACGGAAGGCCCGCGGGTCATTCGGCCCTGGGTTACCTGGCCTTCATGGTCGTAGGTGGCGGTGCGATGGCCCTGGCTTTCCCCCTCATCCAGACCTATTCCCTGGCTCCGGACAACGTGGCATTGGTCAAGGTCATCGTAGTGTTGGTTGCCCTGGCCTTAGCCGTCGCCACTGCAGCGGTGCCTCTGCATTTCTGGCTCGATTGGATAGGCGCCTATGGAAATCGTCTGGGGGTTACCATAGCCACAGCAGTGGTGCCGACCTCTGCACTGGTGCTGTTCATCGCTCTAGCGCGTGGCCAGAGCTGGCTCTGGGGCAACAGTGAGTTGGCCACCGTCCTGGTTTACCTGGGACTCCTGGCCATCGCCGGTGGAGCCCTGGCCGTGGCCCTGGCCGACCGTCCGGGAAGGCTGGCCGCCAACCTGTTGGTGGTGCAAGGAGGTTATGTCCTACTGGCCGTGAGCACCTTCTCCGAGTCTGGCCTTGTCCTGGCGCTCTGGCAGACCATGGTTCGATCCTGGGGTGCCCTCCTGATGTTCGGCTGCCTGGCCGCAGCGGAGGCAGGTCAGGGGAAGCTTAATACGGAAAGGAGGACCTGGCTATTTAGCGGGACGGCCATGGCCGCGGTGGGGTTTGGGCTGGGTGGCCTGATGGCCCTGGGGGCACCCTTCACCGCCGGCTTCGTGGCCCCGTGGCTGGTGAGGCAAGGCTTCACCGCTATGGTGCCCTGGTTAGATGGGCTGATCCTTCTGGCCAGCAGCCTGGCCTATCTGGGGCTGGCCAAAGGCTTCTACTTCACGTTCTGGGCGCCGCTTAAGGCGGGGCAGGCCATCGCGCTGCCGGGGGACATCCAGGTGCTCCTGGCCATCATGGCTGCCGCTGCCGTCGTGTTGGGCCTTTCCCCCCGGCCGCTCTTAGAGCCGCTCTACCGGCTTTCCGTGGCTTTCCTGGCCGCCAGGTGATCACTTTAACTAGTAAATGCGCACCCCGGGGGTCTCAGGGCGTCAAATAGGCCTGGGTGTAATACGTCTTCCCCTGGTAGGTCACGTACACGTCGAAGACCGGCGCCTGGGTGGGCAACTCGGTAGGATCGAAGCTCACCGTGTTTTCCCCGTTGGCGTCGCTGAGCGCCGTAGCCTGGCGGCAGTTGGTGGGGCCCAGGCACGCCTTCATCGTGGCGCCGCTCACCGGCTCGGTGCCCCTGGCGATCCGGCTGTAAACCGTGAGCTGCAAGTTCAGCAAGGTTGGCTTCATCGCCCAGGCGCTGACCCGGATCTCTGCTGGCCGAGTGGGCACGGGTTGGGTGGGCTCAGGGGTCTCGGTGGGCACAGGTGTGGGCTCGGGGGTAAACGTAGGCGTTGGCGCCCGGGTTGGGACGATGGTGACAGTGGGAGTTGGTTGTGGCGTGGGGCTGGGCGCCGCCGCCTGGCCACAGGCCATTAGAAAGAGAGGCAGGATGGGAACCACGGCCAAAAAAGCCTGGCGCACCGTCGCTCGTGATGTTATTTTTCCCATTGCGCTCGCTCCCAGTGTGTTGTCGTGTCAGAAAACCATTTGGTCAGGACCTCTAGGCCTCTGGGAGCTTAGAAGCCCCAGAGTCACGCTTCCCCTTTGGCCGGCTTCTCTCCCCGGTGCGCACAAGCACTGCCGGCACGATGATGTCGTCGCCGTATTTCTGTCTGATGGCGTCAACGGTACGATGTAGCCGACCGTACCTCTCCTCCCCGGGGCCGAAAAGGCCCAGTTGGTAGGCGGTCTCTGGGACCAGGTTGTGGACACCCACCCCCACCAGCCTGATCTTATCGCCCTGGCGCCAGTGCTTCCTAAAGAGGCCCAGAGCCGAGTCAAAGATCTTGTGATCCAGATCGGTGGGCGCTTCCAGGGTGATGCTGCGCGTGATGGTAGTGAAATTGTGATACCGGAGCTTCAATACCAAAGTCCGGGCCTGGAACCCTTGAGAGCGCAGTTGGTGTGCTACCCCTTGGGACAGATGCAGGAGGTGGCGCCCGATCTCGGCCTCGGCCGAGACGTCCTGGGGAAAGGTATGCTCCTGGCTGACCGATTTGGGGGGACCCCCGGGCTTTACCGGGCTATCATCTATTCCCAAGGCGTGTTGGTGCAGGGCCAGGCCATTAACGCCGAACTCCCGCTGGAGCTTGTCCACCGGAGCCTGGGCCAGGTCCCGGATTGTGTGAAACCCCAGGTCATGCAGGCGCTGGGCCGTCTTGAGCCCAACCCCCCACAGCTTTTCCACCGGCAGGGGAGCCAGGAAGGCCGCCTCAGTGCCGGATGGCACCTGGACGAAACCATTGGGCTTGCCCAGATCTGAGGCGATTTTGGCCACTAGCTTGTTGGTTGCTATGCCCAAAGAAACAGGCAGGCCGATGTCTTGGTGGATGCGGCGCTGGATCTCCTTCCCAATATGTTCCGCCGACCCAAAGAGGTCTCGGCTCAGGGTAACATCTAGAAAGGCCTCGTCTATGGAGACTGGCTCGAACAGTGGCGTGTACTCGGCTAGCACCGACATCACTTTGTGGGAGTATTCGCCATAGACTCCACGGCGCACTGGCAAGAAGATGGCATGGGGGCAGAGCCGGGCGGCTCGGGAGATAGGCATCGCAGAGCGGACACCGAACTCCCGGGCAGCATAGGAGGCGGAGGACACCACCCCTCGCCCTCGGGGATCAGCTCCCACGATGATGGGCTTACCCTTTAGGCTGGGGTCAAGCAGCTCCTCCACGGAGCAGAAAAAGGCATCCAGGTCCACACAGATGATCTGGCGACTCGGCATGGTTACGACCGCCGCTACCTGGTGTTCATCATAAGTGTATCACAGCTTACTCCAGCGTGCAATCTTGCCTGATTTCTTGACTAGTAAAGAATTTGAGCCTCTGCTCCCTGCCGTGCTATAATGCCTGCGGGGCTGAGGTGCCGGTCTACGGACAGGTCTCGGGATGGAGGCATGAAGGTGACAGTGCGACTGACCTTCTACGATGGCGTGGGGACTATCGGCGGGAACAAGATACTTCTAGAGGACCTGGAACAGGCCACCAACGTGTTCCTGGATTTCGGCACCTCCTTCGGCAAACGGGGGCTGTATTTTGAGGAATACCTGAAACCGCGGTCCGTGGTCGGGCTTCTGGACCTCCTGGAAATGGAACTTCTGCCACCTCTAAGGGGCATCTATCGGGACGATCTGGTAGTCACTCCTCAGGTCTGGGACCGGGTGGCGACATCACCCTTGGGCCGTGAGCTGTCCGTGAACGGCGTCTTGCTCTCCCACGCTCACGTGGACCACAGTGGCTACATTTCGTTCCTCCGCCCGGACATCCCGATTTTCACCTCTACCATGACCGCCCTGATCGCCAGGGCGATGCAGGACTCCAGCCCGGCGGATTTCGAGCGAGAGGTAGCCTATTTGAGCCAGCGCGAGCTGACCGGGGATCTTCTGCGCTCCGGCCGCTCCGCCAGACAGCGTCCATTCATCTGGCTGGACGCCGCCTCTGTCCGGCAAGAAATGTGGGCTTTCTGGTCTAAAAACCCCGCTAAGACCAAGAGCTGGGACCCGTGCCCTCCGCTGGTGGCCACAGATAGGGTAGGAGGCCTCCACGTCCGCTCTTGGCCGGTGGATCATTCGATCTTCGGGGCTGTCGCCTATGCCGTGGAGACGAGCTCCGGATGGATCGTCTACACCGGCGACCTGCGCCTTCATGGCACCCAAGGTGAATTCACCCGGCAGTTCGCTGAAGAGGCCCGCGCCCTTGAACCCAAGCTCCTGCTCTGCGAGGGTACCCGGGCGCATAGAGAGGAGCGCATCACCGAGGAGATGGTGCTGGCTGAGGCTTTGGCGGTGGCAGCCCAGGCCCCGGGGCTTCTCATCGGGGACTTCGGCCCCCGCAATGTGGAGAGGCTACTGACATTCCTGGAGGTGGCCCGGGCCACCAAACGCCGACTGGTGGTGACCCTCAAGGATGCCTATCTGCTGGAGGCCATGCATCTGGCCAACCCCATGGTTCCCACGGTGAATAAGACCGAGGACATGTTCATTTACAACGAGCGGAAGGGCACTGTGGCCGGCTGGGAAGATGAGTTGCGCCAGAGATGTGCCAACAGGATCCTCACCGCATCCCAGGTCCACGAGGACCCCCGCGGATTCCTTCTGTGCTTGAGCTTTTTCGACATCAATGAGCTCATCGACATCGATCCATCAGAGGGTGCCTACATCTACTCTTCCTCCGAGGCCTACGACGAAGAGCAGGTGATCGACATGAAACGACTTAAATGTTGGCTAGAGCATTTCCACCTGCGCTTCGTTGGAGAGGAGCACGGGAACCTTCACGCCTCCGGCCATGCTAGTGGGCCGGAGCTCTTGGAGCTCGCCAGGATCATCGAGCCCGAGATGTTGGTGCCAATACATACCGAACGGCCTGATTACTTCGCCTCCGGCCTGGAGGGCACGGGCATCCGAGTGAGGGTGGTGGGCCAGGGCGAGTCCCTGGCATTTTAGGGGTGTTCTTTACCAGTTAAGAAGCGGGATTTCTTTTGAGGCGGGATCGGGCAAGATGTGGGTCCTGGAAATACTGACCGGGGTGCTGGTGATGTCAGGCTCGGCCGCCTGGGGCGTCTACGCCAGGCTTTTCTACCCCCATGCCCTTTTTCCGCTGGGATTTTGGCTCGTGTCCGATGGTTTGGAATACCGGCTCTCGGGCCTTTCGCTCCTACGCCGCTGGCCCTTGTGGGTCGATATGCTCCCTCTCGGAGCCTTCTTGGGATTGGCCTTGGATTTCCAGATGGTTGCCATCAGCGGCATTCTGGAGTATGTTTCGGTGAAGGGCATACCGGCCGCGATAGCGCTATACCTGGGCTGGGGCCTTTGCCTGCCAGCTATCTATAGCTCGTACCGGGTCTTTGTGCTGCTGCTGGGTCGTTCCCGGGTTTTGGGCCTGAGGATCCTGACCGTGGAGGCGCAACGCCGCACCTTCCCCCTACTGGGCGCGACGGGGGCCTTCTTGGTGGCGGTGCCGCTCTTTGTGAAGATGTACGTGGGGACCTGGGGACCAGGGGTCATCGCCGGTTTCTCGGGCCTCTGGCTGTTCCTGGAGTACGTAGAGCACACTCGGGGCCGCCGGGGCTTATTGAAGGCCTTCCTCCAAGGAGACTGGCTACCGGTATTGGCCATGGTGATCCCGGCGAGTGTCCTGGCCATTGTCTGGGAGAACCTCAACCTGGCCATGGATTCCTGGACATATCGCAATCTCTTCTGGCTTGAGCCTAAACTTCTCGGGGTACCGCTGGTGGCGTATTTCGGCTATGTCTTCTGGTTCATCCTTTTCCTGTCTTTTTATGAGGCGATCCGCTGGCGAGGCCGTGGCACCTGGCAGGAGGGTCCGTGAACTGTAGCATCGATCCGGAACGCCAGAAACGGGCGGTGGCCTACGCCCGGGCCCAGTACCTTCTCCTGGCCGTGAATCTAACGGCCTTGGGAACCTACGTCCTGGCCTGGCTACTCACCGGCCTGTCCCGTAACCTGAGTGCGATCCTGGCAGCCCTCACCCCTTTCCGACCAGTCCTGGTAGCCCTCTACTTGATTATGTTCGGTTTGGGTTACGCCGTGATCACGTTTCCCCTGGACTTTCTGGCCTATCGCCTCTCCCGGCGCTATGACCTCTCCGTTCAGACCTTCTGGTCCTGGCTGGCCGACCTGGGCAAAGCAGGTCTCCTCAACCTGATCCTGGGCCTGGTGGTGGGAGAGGTGTTCTATACCCTCCTGGCCATAGCTCCAACCACCTGGTGGCTTTGGGCTGGAGCCTTCCTCTTCTTGTTCACCGCGGTGCTGGCTAACCTATACCCGGTGGTCATCGTGCCGATCTTCTTCAAGATGACACCCGTGGCCGATGCGGAGTTGGTCAGGCGACTTACTCGCATGGTTCAGCGGGCCGGCGCCCAGGTGCGAGACGTCTTCACGTTGGACTTCTCCCGTAAGACCACCGCTGCCGACGCTGCCCTCATGGGCTGGGGCAATACCCGCCGCATTGTCTTGAGCGACACTTTGTTGGCGCACGACACACTGGACGAGGTGGAAGTGATCCTGGCGCACGAACTGGCCCACCACATGCATGGGGATGTATGGAAGGGCATGCTGGTGAGTGGCCCTCTTCTGTGGGGCGGCTTGTGGGTCGCCGCCCGTTTCCTGGCCTGGGCCGTGGCGCGCTGGGACTTCGGCGGCCCGGATGACATCGCCGCCTTCCCGCTTCTGGCTATGTCCTTAGGAGGCTTCGGTCTGGCGACGATGCCTCTGGCAAACGCCTACTCCCGCTGGCGAGAGAAGCTGGCCGACGAGTATGCCCTGCGGATCACCGGCAACCCGGCGGCCTTTCTCAGTGCTATGGCCAAGCTGGCCAATCAGAACCTGGCCCAGGTGGAGCCGCCATACTGGGCCGTCTGGCTCCTGTACACTCACCCGCCGATTGGGGAACGTCTGCGGATGGGAGAGCGATATTCGGAACTCCTGTCCCAGTCGGCGACGGAGGAATGAAGCAATCTCCATCAGGTGGATGCGGGTGGCGTTGTGGGTCATACCAGCACACTTGCAGTATAAGCGCACGCTACTGTGGGGGCTGGTGGTGATGGCACGTCATGTCAGGAAACAACCCCCGCACCGTAGCGCAGTTAAAAGGAGCCGGTGGGTTGAGCCAGGCTGTCCCATCAGAACGGCCCGCGTGTGGCAGCACCGTCTACCTGAAGAGCGACACCAGTTATGTACGAGGCACGCTCACAGGCCAGGAACGCGACCGCCGCTGCAAATTCTTCGACGCGTCCCATGCGACCCATGGGAATTGTGTTCGTAATCTGGGCCATCGTTTGCTCGACTGACAGGCCCTGCCGCTGGGCGCGGTCTGTTATCAATTGCGCGACGCGCTCCGTGTACGTCCAACCCGGACAGACGGTGTTGACGGTGATGCCGTCTTTAGCCACCTCGTTGGCCAATGTCTTGCCCAACCCTACAACTGCCAGCCGGATTGAGTTGGACAGGATCAGGTTATCAATCGGGTTCTTCACCGCGTATGAGGTGCTCAAGACGATGCGCCCCCACTTTTGCCTCTGCATATAGGGCAGCACCTCGCGACACAAGCGGACGGTGCTCATCAAGGTCAGTTGCACGGTCGCTTCCCATTGGTCATCGGTCAGTTGGACGAACTGGCCGGGTGGAGGGCCGCCAGCGTTCGCGAAGAGCACGTGTACGGTACCGAATTTGTCGGCGGTAGTTTGCACAAAGCGCTTGATTTGTTCCGGATCGGTTAGGTCAGCCTGGACGCCGAGCACCTCGCCGCCGGTGGCCTGGCGGATGTCCTTGGCGGTGCCTTCGATTGCCTCTTTATTGCGTGAGCAAATGGCGACGCGGCAGCCTTCTAGCGCCAACTCCTTGGCTACGGCTTTGCCCAGCCCCTGACTGGCCGCGGTGACGATGGCGACTTTGTCTTTTAGTCCAAGGTCCATCGATCCTACCTCCTGGCATAGTCTTAGTCAAGTTGTAACTCTAGCTCGATCCGAGCTCTTGGGTCGGGCTAGTTTGTCAATGAAGACATCTTTGAATCGGGGCCCAAAACAGAACAACGGCGGTAATCCCAGTTTAGGGGCGCCCACCGTTGTTCGAGTATATCGCACGTGGTACCCCTGGAGCGACTCGAACGCTCGCACCTGGCTCCGGAGGCCAGCGCTCTATCCTCTGAGCTACAGGGGCACATACACATTATATCATAAAGCCCTGGCTGGGTGCAAAGCATTGGCGGAAATAGCGACCGACCGCGGACCGCTGAAAAATATCGGCCGCGGCTGTCAGCCGTCGAAGGATCAATGCTGCTGCGCGCGGCCTTACGGCAGCACGCTCAAGGGATTCAAGGCCCGGCCGTTCAAGAAGACGCGAAAATCTAGATGGGGCCCGGTGGAACGGCCGGTGGAGCCCATCTTGCCAATGAGTTGGCCCTTCTTCACCACCTGGCCCACCTTGACCTCCCAGGCATTCAGGTGGCTGTACCAGGTCTGGTAGCCGTTGCCGTGGTCGATGATCACGATGTTGCCGTATCCTCCGTCCTTGGGCCCGACGTAAACCACGGTCCCATCGCCAGCGGCCACGATGGGATGGTTCATGCCCTTGGCGATGTCGATCCCCAGGTGGCGGGCCCAAAAGTATTGGGTGATGATGCCGCTGGCGGGCCAGATGAAGGGCTTGCCCGGGGCGGGTTTGGGAGGCGCGGCCGGTGGGGTGGTCGGGGCCTTCTTGGCCGGGATGGGGGTGGGTGGCGGGATGTAGACGACCGCAGGCGGTTTCTGCCCGCCGGGGATCACCAGTTTCTGCCCCACGGAAAGCCGGCTGGGGTCGGAGATATCGCTGCCAGCATAGCCGAGGATGGCCTCCTGGCTGACTTTGTGTCTTTTGGCGATGGTCTCCAGGGTGTCTCCGGGGCGGACGGTATAGGCCACACCGCTGAACGGCAGGATGGTGAGCTCCTGGCCCACCTTGAGGTAGTGGGGGTTGCCCTCCAGGCTGTCGTTGGACCACACGATGGTGTCGGTGGAGATGCCAAAGCGGCTGGCCAGGGAGCTCAGGGTGTCTCCCGGCTTCACCACGTAGTTGAAGACGGCTTGGCTCGGGACCCCCTCCACGCCACCGGTGCCGGTTGCCACCTCGGCGGTGGCGCTACGGTGTTCCTGGCGCAGTAGCAGTAGCTCCTGCTCCTCCCTCTCCAGAGCCTCCAGCCACTGGGTGACACCCTCCTCCTGGAGTTGGTCCTGGCTGAGTTCGGCCGGCATGCTCGCCAGTGGTGAAGCGGTAACTGCAGCCAACTCACTGATACGTGGGGCGGCCAAAGCGGTGCTTACCATCCCCACGACCAACGTCAGGACCATCAGGAGACCGTGGGCGGGCAGCCGGCTCTCCCGCTGGCGCAGCCAGGGGCCAAGCCGGCCCGAAAACCGCTGCCCTGGAGCAGCCTGTGGCTCATGGCCGCCAGGCCAGGGGGAGAGGGAGACCAGCCGGGCCACCGCCTGGCGCAGTTCTGGGTCGATCTTGTCCTCGGCTATCTTTCTGGTCCCCTTTCAGCGGAAATGGCCAGAACCAGTGTATTATAGCACAAGCGCCGGGGGCTTCTCAAGCTAATAAAAAACACTGCCAGTTGCTCGGCAGTGTTCCCTCGAACCCTGGTTCGAACATCGGGTGCGACGCCGGAGTGAAGGGCTAAGGGACCGCATGGTCTCCGGCGTCCGTTCACTGGGTCTTGATCGCCTGGTTGAGTCGGTGCATCAAGCGCGCTTTGCGCCGAGCGGCATTGTTCTGGTGAAGGACCCCCTTCTCCGCTGCTCGGTCCAAAGCACTCTGGGCCTGATTGACGGCCAGGCGGGCCTCCTCCAAGCTTCCTGCGGCGATCAGCTTTTCCGCCTTGTCGATGTAGGTCTTAGCGGCGGAGCGCAATGGCTTGTTGTACTGGCGGCGGCGCTGGGCCACCCGGATCATCTTGATGGCAGACTTAGTATTGGCCAACTCTTCACCCTCTTTTGGTAGTCCGAAAGCAGAAAATAACGGCGGAAGTATACAACATTTCCGCCGGTTTGTCCATGGTTTTTAGGCATCGTGCCGCTATACGTTCAACGTTCACATTTAGACTATAGCCTGAACTCCGGTGCCGGAGGGAAGGGATGCTTTTTCTCCTTCTCCTCTTCTTTTTTCTGATCAGCGGCCTTGGGCTTGCTCCCCAGGACGCTCCGGATGAAGCCCACGAGCCCGCCCTCGGCAGCGGGTGCGGCCTCGGCAGGAGGGGGTGCGGCCGCCCCTTCCTGTGCCAGCCTGGCCGCCAGGGTCTCCTGGCCCTCGGCCCTGGAGATGGCCTGCGCGGCCTCGCGGGCGGCTAGAGCCGCCAGGTCCGGGACGGCTGGGGGTCTCTCGGGGACAGGCGTGGGAGCCTCCACCACCGTGGGGGCCGGCACCGCCACCGGGCGGGCGGCGACCTCGGCCAGGCCCCTGGTCACGGCCTCCTCGCTCACCACGAAGGGCCCTCGGGCCTCAGGGACTTGGCTGGGCATGGCCTGGAGGATCTGGGAGAGGTCGGTGGCCGTGCGCCCTACCTCGAACAAGACGGCCCCCAGTTTAGCCTGAGGTGAGAGCAGTACCGCCAGGACACCCAGGGTGGAGATCGAGGAGAGCAGGGTGGCGCCGCTTCCCCAGTTGACGTAGACCTGTCGAAGCTGGCCGCGCTGTAGCTCGCTCGAGATGCGTTCCCCCAGCCCCAGCATGGCAGCCAGCATGTTAGCGCTACTGCCGCCCAGGCTGGCGGGTAGGGTGGAGGCGAGCAAGGAACCGTCAGCGGCAATGACGGCGGCGGCATCGATGCCAGGGGTGGCCCTAGCCTGGTGTAGGCGAGCGAGAATGTCCCTCTCTGCGCTCATTTTGGCCTCCTTGGAGGGCGCTAATCGCGGCTGGCTAACTGCCACATTAAAGGCTGGAGGTCTCGAGCCATCCGAGGTCTCTGCCTATAGTATAGTCTAGCACCTTTTTCAAGTCAAGACCTTATGCTATAATGCGACCGGAGATTGGTGCCTGCCGGTGCCCGGCCTGCGGTGCCGGACTCTGGCTGCCGCAGAGCCGCTGAGGCGCAGGTCAGCCTTTCGAAGCCGATTTCTTTAACTAGTAAAGAAACGGGTCTTGCGCTCGGTTGCCATCGAAAACGATGGGAGACGATAGGTAACAATCCGGGCTGCATTCGCAGTGAAAGCAGCCCGGAGGTGTTGGCTTCTTTACTCGCAATCAGAACGTGCGCTGGAAGACCACGTACCAGCGTTGGCTGGGGACCGTGCCTTTCACCTCTAGAGCCTTCACTTGGGCACGGTCCGCGTTCACCGCGAGCCAGTACGTTCCAGGGTTTACCGTGAAGACGATCCAGACGCCTTCTTTCAGTTCTGGATGCGAGGCGTCTGGGAGAACCCTTTGCTCGGCCGCACTGCGATCGCCCCATTCCATCTTGACGGAGGCACCGGGAATGAGATTTCCATCCTTGTCTACGACTTTTACGTAGATCTCAGTGGCGCCGGCTCCTGCAAGATCAGCGGACTTGAAGATGTAATCGAACTCCGGCTTGGGCTTGGGCGTGGGCTGTGGCACCGCGGTGGCTGGCGGTGGCGGCGGGACAGTGGGCTTCAGTGTCGGCCGGGGCGTAGGCGAGGGCACCAGGGTGTCCGTGGGCCTTGGCGCGAAGGTGGCGGTTGGCGCCTTGGTTGGCGTCGGCGTGAAGGTGGGAAGCGGCACTTTGGTCGGTGTGGTGGTGGGGGTCGGGCGCCGGAAGATGTTGATGGGGGTGTCCGGGAAGAGCAGGATGGTCCCGACGTAGACGATGAGACAGGCAGCCAGTACACCAATGGCAACGATCAGGACGGCCAAGACACGGTTGGCTTGCATGGTCTTACCTCCTTGGGAAGCTGGCATGGGGGACTCGCATGACACTGCCACTGTGCTCTCGACCATTATAGCACAGCGCGCAAGCCCCCACAATCAGAAGGGGCCGGGACACTGCCTAGGGAGGCAGTGCAGCCGGAACGCCAACCGCTGCCAGGCTTCTTTACTGATAAAGAAGCGGTTAGCAGATGGCTGATAGCAGCCGACTGCCATCTGCTATCCTTCTAGTAAAGAATTCCAGGCGGAGGTTCGCTAGTACTTGCGGTAGTCGCCAGACATGGCCAGGTCCACCGGGTTGGTCTCGGTGGAGCGAGCGTAGAGCTTCTTAAACGAGGGGGTATATTCCTTCGGCTCGATCTTGGCCTGGGGCTCGCCGTCACCCACGGGATAGCCCGCCGCTTTCAGGGTGGCCTCCATGATTGCCGGGGAGATGGCCTGGGGGTCATATCCCACTATCACCTGGCGGAAACGAGCGCTGGCGTATAACTCCTGGATGCCCGCTAGCGGCAGGAGTAAATCGCGTACCGCCGTGACGTGGTGGTCGCCGTACATGGTGGGGAGGCTCAGGGTGATCTTTTCCATTCAGGGCTCCTCTTCTTCGAGCAGTGCGGGAATTCTACACCGGCCCGGGTGATATGTCAAGGGCAGGCCTCAAGGGTTCGCCAGTTTGGGCTAGTGACTTCTTTGACTAGTTAAAGAAGATCAACGTGGGGCGCAAGATCTTTGATCTGAATGGCAGCGATTGGGCCTTCGGACGCGTGGACCAGCGCCCCTGGCCCCAGGGTGGCGACTTGGGCTGGGTGGAGAACTGGTATCCGGCCACCGTGCCCGGCGATGTGCGGCTGGACCTCTTGCGTCTGGGCAAGATCGCAGATCCTCTCTACGGGACGAACAGCGAGGGCTCCAGGTGGGTGGACGGCTTTGACTGGTGGTACCGCCGGGACTTCAGCTTGGAGTTGACGCCAGAAGAAAGGGCGCACCTGGTCTTGGAGGGGATCGATTACCAGAGCTCAGTGTATGTGAACGACCACCATCTGGCCGACCACCAGGGGATGTTCTCTCGCCTGGAGCTGGAGGTCACCCCCTTTCTCGAAGCAGAGCCTTCGGGCAGAAGGAGCATGGACCTGGCGGTGCGGCTGTGGGGCGCCGACGCTTTGCCCGGGCTCCGGCTGAGCGCGGTCGGGATGTTCCTGAATCGTCTCCTGGGAGGCCTATTCGGCGGCCAGGGGATTTTCCCCCGGCGCATCGCCACGCTGAAATGCCAGATAGGCTTTGGCTGGGACTTCGCGCCCCGCCTGCTCACCACGGGCCTCTGGGATGACGTGAGCCTGGTGGTCACCCGGTCCGTCTATATTCGCGACGTCTGGGTTAAGACCAGGCTGGAGGGCGATGAGGCCCAGGTGAGCTTCGACGTTTCCGTGGACTCGGACCGGGATCAACGGGTGGAGCTGGCCTGGCGGGTCATCGGCGAGAACTGCGACCCCGGCCGGGAGTGGGTGGCCCGGGAGGATTGTGATCTAGCCAGAGGCGACAATAGCATCCGCTTGGCGCTGACCATGGCCCGCCCCGCCCTTTGGGAGCCCTGGGATCGGGGTCGGCCGAATCTTTATCGCTTCGAGCTGGAGGTGCGCGGCCGGGCTCCGGTCACCTCCCTGGACTCTTACTTCGTGACCTTTGGCCTGCGGGACTTAGCCATGGTTCCCAACCCCGAGGCCCCGCCGAAGGTGCCGGACACTATCTTCACCATTAATGGCCAGAAGGAGTTCATCCGGGGGGCCAACTGGGTCCCGGCCGACGCCATCCCCGCCCGGGTGGGTGCCGCGGACTACGCTTCGCTCATCGAGCTAGCTCGGGCGGCCAACGTCAACCTGCTCCGGGTATGGGGAGGCGGGCTGCGAGAGAAACAGGCCTTCTACGATCTCTGCGACCGACAGGGAATCCTGGTCTGGCAGGAGTTTCCTTTCGCCTGCCCGGTCTTTGGCCGGTATCCCGAGGACGAGGGCTTCCTGGCCACGGTGGGGCAGGAGGTCTCCCAAATAGTGAGACAGTTGCGCAACCATCCTTCGCTCGTAGCCTGGTGTGGTGGGAACGAGTTGAGCTATGCCGCCAATCGGAAACTGGTGGACTTTCTCCGGGAGATGGTCGTGGAGCACGATGGGTCCAGGCCGTTCCGGGCTACCTCTCCCACCGACGGCGAGAGCCACAACTGGCGGGTATGGCACCGCAAGGCCGATTTCGCCGAATACCGCCGAGACAATTCACAGTTCTGCAGCGAGTTCGGCTTGCAGTCCGCCCCAGCCCCGGAGAGCCTCCAGCGCTTCCTGCCGGCCTCGGAGATCTACCCGCCGGGCAAGGGCTGGCAGCATCACGCCGCAGACATGGACAAGCTTAACCGCTACGTCAGGGCCTTTTGCCCCTCCAACCTGGAGGAGTACGTGGCGGCCACGCAGGTCGCCCAGGCCTACGGGCTCCAGGTGGCCATCGAACACTTCCGCCGTCGCAAGTATCGCACCAGCGGCGCCATTTTTTGGCAGCTTAATGAACCCTGGGGCTGTATCTCGTGGAGCGTCGTGGACTATTACCGGCAGCCCAAGCTGGCGTATGAGTGGATCAAGCGGCTTTATAGCCCGGTGTTGGTGAGCCTCGTCTATCCCTGGAAGCGATACCGGGCGGGAGAGCTCTTCCAGGCCCAGGTGTGGGCCATCAACGATTACCTGGAGCCCTTCGAGCATTGCCTGATTCTTATCTCCTTGGGGGACACCCAGATCTACAGCCAGGTGGTGTCGCTCTGCCCGGACTCCAGCCGCCAGGTAGGCGAGCTTTCCTACAATCTGCCCACCAGGCCTACCTCGTGGACGGTGGAGGCCTCCTTGAGCAAAGACGGGAAAACACTTTCCCGCAATTCCTATGATCTTAGTTATCACGACGTCCACCGGGTGGGACCGTGGACCCGGGCAGCGTGGCGGGTATGGGAAAGGCTCATGCGGTAGGTTCTGCGGCAGTTGGCTTGAAATATGTGGGCTATATGTTATAATACCCCGAAAGCGCGCCAGGAAGGCCGCGCGGAGTAGATCGTAGTGAGGGTAGAAATGACGAGGGTAAGAATGACAAAAAGGACCTTGACTTTGCTGGCAGCGGGTGTAATAGGGATATTGTCGGTGACCCTGCTGGCGAGCGCCGCCTGTTCCCCCTTCGCGGCGCCGCCGACGCCTACTCCGACGAAGACGCCCAAGCCCACGTTCACGCCGACGTTCACCGCCACTCCAACGCGTAAGGCCACAGCCACACCGACCTGGACACTGGTTCCTTCTCCCACGCCCAGGCCGCCCACTAAGACACCCACCGCCACCTTGAAGCCCACGCTGCCTCCACCTCCGCCCACGGCTACCCCGACGCCGGCCGCTACGGCCACGCCGTCGCTCCCGTATAGTGTTGCTTATGGGCTCAGCAAGGAGAACTGCGGCATTACCGAGGTGGCAGGCACGGTGTGGGACGCGAGCAACAATAAGAAGAATGGTGTCGTGATCTGGCTGAGTGACGAATCTGGCAACTACAAGGGTTTTAGCTACGGCCCAAATGGCGCCACGGGCGAGGACTCGGCCGTGGGTGACGGCATGTACCGCATCACCATCGCCCCGGGTCTGAAACCGGGCAAGTGGTTTGTCGTAGTGGTGAAGTCGAAAACCGACCTGACCGAGCTATCCCCTCGCTACCGCTTCGAGACCGATGCGGTTTGCGACGGCAACGGCCGCCAGCAGTGGGTGGTGGACTTCAAGGCCAATTACTAGACCGCACCTCCAGGGCCGAGTCCCAGATTCTTTACCAGTAGAGAAACATCAGAACAGCCGAGCGCAAGACTCGGCTGTTTATTCTTTACTGATAAAAGGGTGAAATGGGCAACCGAAGGCGCGACACGCTTGTCAACCGAGTGCTACCGGCCACCCTCCTGGTGGCCTTCGCCCTGCGCCTCTTCCGGCTAGATTTCCAGGCACTGTGGTGGGACGAGGGCGATACGGTCTATTTCGCCACGCAAAACCTCTTGGCTTTGACCTCAGCCACGGCTGCTGACATCCATCCCCCGCTCTATTACTATCTCTTGCACTTCTGGATGGGGCCTCTCGGTCCCGGCGCCTTTTCCGTGCGCTTCTTCTCGGCCCTCATCGGCATGCTGACTATCCCACTATTCTACCAGCTCGGCCGCAAACTCGTTCCTGGTCGCGCCCCTCTCCTGGCTGCCCTGCTCCTGGCTATCTCACCGTTTCACATCTACTACTCTCAGGAAGCTCGCATGTACGCCCTGGCTACCCTGTGGGCGGTCCTGTCCGGATATTTCATGCTGCGCCTGGTGGAGGATGCCCAGACGGCAGAGGGCAGGGGGCAGGGAGCCGCTAGCTGCTATCTGTTATCTGCTAGCTGGTGGCTGGGCTACATCCTGACCACCGCGGCGGCGCTATACACCGTCTAT
>JBFMCB010000010.1:28480-34758 GCA_040754915.1 Chloroflexota bacterium
GTTCCTGCTTGTCTTCCATACCCTGTTCGTTTTCATTTATCACCGGCGCCACCGAGCCCTCTGGCGAAAATGGGTGGCCGGCCAGGTAGCGGTCGTCCTCCTCTATCTCCCCTGGCTCGCCTACGTGGCGCTCCAGCTCACCGCCTACGTGACTGGCAAGGTGACCATCGAGCGGTACGCCCCTCTCAACCTCTTCCAGTTCTTCGGCCAATGCCTGGCGGCCTTCGGCATGGGGATACCATCCGCCGGCAGGCAGCCGTGGCTCTGGCTGGCCTTAGTGCCCGGGCTCCTGGCGGTCCTGGGCGCCCAGGTAGGGCGCGATCGGTCCCGGCGGCCGGCCACCGGATTCTTGCTCCTGTACTTGCTGGTGCCGATCACCCTTGGCTTCCTGATCAACCTCTGGTTCCCCTTCGCGCCGGTGGGCTTTCCCCGGCTATTCCTGTACTCCCTGCCTGCCTACCTGCTGCTCTGCGCCCTGGGCTTGGCGTGGCTGGCCCGGAGGCTGCGCCAGCGCCTGGCAACAGTGGCGTCTGTAGGTCTGAGTGCCCTGCTGGTGGCCTTGAGCGGGGCAGCACTGTACGACTTCTACAGCGAGGTTCGTTACCTGAAGGAGGAGTATCGGCGACTCATCGCCACCATGTCTGCTCTGGGGCGGCCGGAGGACGGGGTCCTCTGCCTGTATCCGTGGCAGGTGGGGTACTTGAAAAGCTACTACCGTGGTGTCCTTCCGACCCTGTACTACCCGTCTTTGGGCACTCAAGATCGGTGGGCCAAGGATGCCACAGGCATGCGGGTAGACCTGGACTCCGCTTTCTTTACTAATAAAAGAATATGGTTCCCGGCCTACCAGGTGAAAGGGCGAATCCTGGAGGATCAGATAGAGGAATTTCTGGCCCGCCAGGGCTTTCCGGCGCTGAACCAGTGGTACGACAACACCAAGCTGCTCCTGTTCACCTCCGGGCCTCCCCTGGTGGAGCGGCCGGCCCAGGTGAACTTCGGGGATCTGGTGAGGCTGTCCAGCTATGGCCTGGACCCGGGGCCGCTGGAGGCCGGTGTGGATGCCGCCAGGGCGGCCCTTACCTGGCACGTGGACGGGCCCCCCTCCTCGGAGGAAAGTCTGGAAAGCCTTACGGTGAGCCTGCGGCTGGTGGACCAGGCCGGGCAGATTTGGGCCCAGCGGGATAGCGCGCCAATGGGTGGCCTGTTCCCCTTCAACAAATGGCCTCCAGGTAGCACCGGCCAGGACCGCCACGGGCTCCTGGTGCCGGCGGGGACGCCCCCGGGGGACTACCGGCTAGAGTTGAGGCTCTGGAGCCGACGATTTCCCCACGGCCTTGGCATCCAGGGTGGCCGTTCCGAGGGCCGGCCCCCGGAGCTGGCCTATACCCTGGGCGCGGTTAGGGTGGTCCGCCCGGAGTCCTCGCTACCCCTCAGCTCCCTGGCCATGGAGAAAATCGTCGGAGCCGATTTCGGCGCCTTCATTCGCCTGTTGGGATATACCGTGGGCACCCGGGAGACCAGCCCGGGCAAGAAGCTCGCCGTGACCATCTACTGGCAGGCACTCAGCAAGATGGACTTAAGCTATAACGTCACGGTCCAGCTCGGCGACCGCCAGGGCAAGCTTTGGGGGTTGAGCGAGGGACCCGCCGTGGCTGGCCGTCACCCAACCTCTGCGTGGTGGACGGGCGAGTACGTCAAAGACCAGTATTATATTATCGTGCCGGCGGACGCCCCCAGTGGCCAGTATCTCCTGAGGGTGGGATGGTATGACCCGGCCTCCGGGCAGCGGCTCCTGGTCCGGGGAAGGGACAGTGTGAACCTGGATACGGTGTCCATTCTGGCCCGGCAGCGCGTCATGGCCGCACCACCCATACCCCATCCCGCCAGTTTCCGCCTGGGGGAGAGCTTCGAACTCCTGGGCTATGCCCTGGAGAGGGACCCGTTCCGGGCGGGGGAGGAGCTACACCTGGTCCTGTACTGGCGCGACATAAAGAGAACCGGGGCGACCTACACCGTTTTCGTGCACCTGGTTGACGGACAAGACCGCATTTGGGGGCAGATGGACAGCGAGCCGGCCGGGGGTCAGGCCCCCACCACCTCCTGGGTGGAGAACGAAATCATCCAGGACGAATATGCTATAATGGTCAAACCGGAGACTGCGCCCGGCGAGTACCAGTTGACTGTAGGCATGTACGATCCAGCGAACTGGGCCAGGTTGCCCGTTTTCGATGCCAGCGGGCAGGCCCTGGGGGATCGGGTTCCCTTGGCCAGGGTCAGGGTCGTTCGCTAGCGGGTGGTTGGCCGGTCGCTGTGCCGGCCAGGTGGACTTGGACACAATGAGCTTTAGAGCGAAGGCGTTTTGGTTATTCCTTCTTATCTTGGTCACTATCTTGGCCAACCTGCCGCTCCTTTATCAGCCCTTCGGCCGGGATCAGGGCATCTTCGCCTATATTGGCGATGGCCTGAACCACGGCCTGGTGCCCTACCGGGACGCCTGGGACCACAAACCGCCCGGGATCTACTTCGTCTATGCCCTGGCCTTCTCCCTGTTTGGCCGGGAGATGACCAGCCTGCGCCTCCTGGAGACCATCTACATGGCGGTAACCGCCCTGGCCCTCTATCTCCTGGGACGGCGCTGGCGAGGGGAGGCGGTGGGTCTGGCTGCGGCCTTCCTCTACGTATTGGGCTCCGCCTGGCTCTTCGAGTGGTGGGATCGGGCCCAGGCCGAGATCTACATGGCGCTGCCCAGCGTGCTGGCAGTCTACTTTTTCCTGGCTGCCTGGCCCTGGAAACGCGCTGGCCTCGCGCAACGCAGTTCGAAATTCGAATTTCGAAATTCGAAATTGTTGCTGGCCCTGGCCGGGTTCGCCTCGGGAGTGCTCGTCTACTTTAAGCCCACTGGCATTGTCGTCCTGGGCTGTCTCTTTCTGGCCACTCCTTTTTTCACTAGCAAAGAGTGGCGGCGGACCCTGTGGCAAGCGGTATGGCCGGCGTCGGCTCTGTTTTTGGGCTTAGGGCTTTCCTTCGTGCCCCTGGGAGCCTATTTCGCCTGGAACGGTGCCCTGGGCGACCTGGTCCAGTCGGTGATTGAGTTCAACATGTACCACGCCCGCACTGGCGGCAACCCCACCGTGGCCGGCACCATCTCCGGCACCCTGGATTTCCTGGGCAGCATGAACGTCCTGGCACCCCTGGCCCTGGCCTCGATCGCGGCCATCGCCTCAGATAGCAAAGGGGGGCAAGCTTCCCTAACCCCAGGTAGCAAAGGGGGGCTTGCCCCCCTTACCCGCCTAGAGCGTGACCGGGTGAGTTGGCTCCTGGTCGCCTGGCTCTTCTTCTCCGCCGTGGGCATCTGGCTTCAAGGTAAGTTCTTCAGTTACCATTGGTCGCCGGTCCTTCCGCCCCTGGCTCTCCTGGCGGCCGATGGGTTGCGCCGGATCCGGGCCGATGTGGCGATGTCAGTTGGGCCCTCTCCGGCTAGTGAAAGCCGGGGCAGGCCCCTGCTGCTGGGTGCGTACGGCCTGATCGCCCTGGCGTACCTGGTCTTCCTGGTTCAAGAAGAGCGCGTGAAGCTGGGCCGCGATCTGCCATACCTCCTGGGTCAGACCAGCCAAAGAGAGTACCTGGCGAATTTCGGCCACAATATCCTGGGCCGCGACGTCTACTCATTCCTGGCGGCCCAGGACACTGCCCAATACCTCCGTCAGCACACCATCTCCGAGGACTACGTGCTGGTGTGGGGGTTCCAGGCTCTGGTGAACTTTCTAGCGGACCGCCGGTCGCCCACCCGTTTCATTTTTAATTACCCGCTGACCTTCGACCAGCCGGAGAGCGAATTCCGCATCCAGGCCCGCCGGAGGTTCCTGAAGGACTTGGCGGACAAGAGGCCAGCCTATATCGTCCTGGTGACCAACGACGTGAACCCCATCCAACCAGTTGACTCCCACACCCTGGTCGAGGGCTTCCCGGAATTCAAAACGCTGATCCAGAAGCAGTACCGGCTGGAAAAAGACATTGCCGACTTTCACCTCTATCGACGGGTGATTGTGGAGTGATCTCTTTACTAGTAAAGAACGAAAAACATATCCCCAAACCAACCGAATACCTCTGGATGAGCCTCTTGGTGATCCTGGCCTTTGCCCTGCGCTTATACCAGCTCGGCAGGCCTAGCCTGTGGTACGACGAGGCGGTCAGCGTCTACCTGGCTGGCCTGGACCTTGGGGGCCTCACCGCCCACACCGCCCGGGACATCCACCCACCTTTTTACTATTACCTTTTGCACTTCTGGATGGAGGCGGCAGGCAAGAGCGAGTTTGCCGTGAGCCTTCTATCGGTCCTTTGGGGCATCTTGCTCTTGCCTTTGGCCTTCATCGTGGCCCGGCGGCTGGCGGGGCCCCGCGCCGGGCTCCTGGCAGCTTTTCTCTTGGCCATGTCTCCTTTCAACCTTTGGTATTCGCAAGAGATCCGCATGTATACCCTGGGGGCTTTCCTGGCGCTCCTATCGCTGTATTGCCTTTTAAGGATCCTGGAAGGTGGTGCAGGCCAGGGGAAAGCGCTATTCTGGATCGGCTACGTGGCCAGCGCCGCCGTCGGGCTGTATACTCTGTATTATTTCGCCTTCGCCATCCTCTTCGAGAACCTCTTTGTTCTCCTGTGGTGGCTTCGGGACCCCAGGGCTCGGGCTATCATTTTCATCCTGAAGTGGGCCGGCGCCCAGCTCGCCGTGGCGGCCCTGTACCTGCCGTGGCTGCCGGTGGCTTTCCACCAGGCCGCCCAGCCCCCGGTGCCCCCCTGGAGGGGATTCACCGGGCTGTGGGAGGTGCTGGTCCAGTCCTGGACCGCCCTGTGCCTGGGTCAGTCGACGGAGCCCTCCCAGGCCTGGCCGTATCTCTTGGTCTTCGCCCTGGTCTTTGGGCTGGGCCTGGTGGCGCCAGGCAGCACCAGGTTCTTTATTAGTAAAAGAAGTCTTCTCCTGGGTTCCACCCTGGTGCCGGTGCTGACCATCTACCTGGCCTCGCTGGCCACACCGCTCTTCCACGTGCGCTACGTCTTCGTCTTCTCTATGGGGTTCTATATCCTCCTGGCCCTGGGCCTGGTGCGGCTCTGGCAGGCCTCGAGCACGGCCTTCCTGTTGAGCCTGGCGGTGCTGTCCCTGCCTGCGGCTCAGTCCGCCCAGCGCTATTTTTTCGACCAGGAATATGCCAGCGATGATCACCGGGCGGCGGTGCGTTACCTGGGTGAGAGGATGGTGCCCGGGGATGCGGTATTGATCAACGCCGGATACGTGTACCCCGTGATCATCTATTATTTCCGCGGCGACATCGCCTGGCGGGGACGATTGGTGGACTACCCCTCGGCCGGAACACCGGCCGGGCCCGGCGCGGTGTTCCTGCAGACCGGCACCCTGGGCGGGAGCCCACAGCTCGGGTGGGGCAGCCTGGCCTCGGACTTCTACGCCACAAGCATCCAGAAGACCGAGGCGGCATTGCGCTACGTGGCCCAAGGTCACGGACGGTTGTGGGTCTACCGCTGCTACGATACCGTGACCGACCCCCAGGGCGATCTCCGCCGCTGGCTGGAGGGCAACTTCACCCTGATCGAGGACCAGGGGTTCCCGGGCCCCAGTTTCATCCGGGTCCAGGCCTACCGCACCCGTCAGGAGCCCCTGGTCTCCCCGCCGCCCACGGCATACCGACTAGAGGAGACCAATCTGGGAAACCGGGTGAGCCTCGTCGGGCTCGAGCTGACAGGCAGGCCCGCACCGGTGGATGCTCCCATCTATCTAACGCTGTACTGGCAGGCCCAGACTCAGCTCGCGCGCGAGTACCGGGCCTTCGTTGCCCTGGCCGACGACCAGGGGACGGCCTGGGCCCAGTGGGACGATGTGCCTGGGGGGACCCTGTACCCGACGGTCCGATGGCGGCCCGGGGAGGTCGTGCCCGACTACCGGCGCCTGTTTATCCCTCCAGGGACGCCCCCGGGGCACTATCACCTGAGGGCCGGTTGGTACCCCGCCCCCGATGGGCCCAGGTTGGAGGCCCTGGACCGGCAGGGGAGAGCCAAGGGCACGGAATTGGAGCTGGGGATAGTGGAGCTACGAAGCGCTGCCTCCCCGCCGCGACCAGAGAAGATAGCCGTGCCGCACCGGTCTGGGGCGAACCTGGGAGACCGCTTCACTCTCCTGGGCTACGATCTGGGCAAGAGGCGCTATCAGCCCGGGGAGACGGTGAGCCTGACGGTGTTCTGGCAGGCCAGGCAAGAGGGCGCGGCGGACTACA
>JBFMCB010000011.1:0-33541 GCA_040754915.1 Chloroflexota bacterium
ATCAGCACATCTGGGCCGAGCCGCTCCACCGCCACCCTTTTTAACGTGAGCGCCTGAGCCAAGCTGGGTGCGCCCTCCCCACCCACGGGCGTCGGGGCGGCCTTTCCGCCAATAATCTTCGGCGCGATGAAGGCCAGGACCTTGTCCACCAGGCCAGCGGCGAAGGCCGAGGCCAGAATGGTGCCACCGCCCTCCAGGAGCACACTGGAGATCTCTCTTTGTCCCAGGGCCTGCATCAAGCGTTCCAGGTCCACCATTCCACCTCGCGCTGGGGATATCAAGACCTCTATGCCCTGATCCCTGAATTCGGCGAGCCTTTTTTCCGGGATCAGCTCGCTGGTGGCGATGATGGTCTTTCCCGGCAGCCCCGGGTCCAGCACCCTGGCGTACAAGGGTGTCCGGCCCTTGCTATCTACGATCACTCGCAAGGGTTGACGTAGATCGGGCGCCTCTAGACGAGCGGTCAGAAGTGGGTCGTCGGCTATAACCGTGTTCACGCCCACCATCACCGCATCCACGGTGTCTCGAAGGTCATGCACGTAGCGCCTGGCTTCCTGGCCCGTGATCCAGCGGGATTCGCCCGCCGAAGTGGCGATCTTGCCGTCCAGGCTCATGGCGAACTTGGCGATGACGAAGGGATAGCCGGTGGTGATGTACTTCGCAAAGACCTCGTTGAGAGCCCGGGCCTCCTCTTCGTGCTCCCCGACGGCGGTAGTTATGCCCGCTGCCTCCATCTCGGCCTTCCCCCGGCCGGAGACCAGAGGGTTGGGGTCCAGCATGGCCATGTGCACCCGGGCTATCCCGGCGGCGATAAGTTCCCTGGTACAGGGTGGCGTGCGGCCGTAATGGGCGCACGGTTCCAGGTTCACGTATAGAGTGGCCCCCCTGGCTGCCTCCCCGGCCTGGCGCAGAGCATGCACCTCGGCGTGAGGCTCACCCGCTCGACGATGGAAGCCCTCGCCCAGGACCTGCCCATCTTTGACCAGGACCGCTCCCACCATGGGATTGGGGCTGGTGTGGCCCCGGGCCAACGCCGCCAGTTCCAGCGCTCTCTTCATGTAATCCATCGCCACCAGCTCCACATAGTTCTTTACTAGTTAAAGAAACAAGGCCTGACCGGCAAGCCATGGCTACATCGCTATTACAGGTAAATAAAAACCCCGGAGAGATGTCTCCGGGGTACGGACAGGCTGCCTTCCATACATCGGTGCTCCTGTCTCATGGAAGACGTGTCTGCCACAAGCTACGATGGCCTTCTCCCATCCGGACTTTAACCGTCGGCCCTGGCTCTCCACCAGATCCTGCCACCAATGGCGGCTCGCGGGCTTGAGGGGACGTCCCCCTTACCGCCGATCGGGAATTTCACCCTACCCCGAAGGCAGCTATTCAGTTTTGGTCAGTCACAATATAGCACTAATTCAGCCGGCGTGTCAAGCTTTAATCAGGGAAGATGTTGAACAATGCCCGCACGTGGGGACGCGAGAACTGGAGTGCAGCCTTAAGGCTACAGTCCCAGCCCCACAGCTGGGCGAACCCGCCTCCGGCGGCCTGATCTCCTCCTGATGTCCCGGAGTTCAACTCCGGGACATCAGGATACAAGTTCGAGCGTCCGAAGGGGTCCGCTGGGGACATTGATCTTTGTTCAACACTCTGAGACATTACCCATTGACACCGCACAAAGCCGCATTGACGTCTCCCCGAGATAGCAGTATACTGGAAAATGTAGACAAAGACAGGTGACGAGAGACAGATCGCTTGCCAGCGAAAAGGAGGTTTCTCATGGCTCGAACCCATTTCCTTGGCCGAGATAAAGTGGTCTATACCATGGACCCGAAGGCCCAGCCGGCGTTGCGCATCTCGCCGGGAGACACGGTAGTCTTGGAGACCAGGGACGCCCTGGACAACGTGATCGCCCGGGCCGATCAGCTCCCCGTCGACATCGATTTCTCCCACGTCTTGCCAGCTACAGGGCCCATCTATGTTGAGGGGGCAGAACCGGGTGACACCCTGGAGATCATTTTCCAGGGGATCGCCCCCGCCGCCCAGGGGCTTTCGGTGATCATCCCCAACTTTGGCTTCCTGGCCGCGGAGTTCCCCAACCCCTACACCAAGATCATCCCCCTGAGAGAGGGCTTTGGGGATTTCGCGCCGGGCATCCGCATCCCTCTCCGTCCCTTCCCGGGCGTGGTAGGGGTGGCCCCAGCCGGCGAGCCGGTGGCCAACATCCCGCCTGGGGACTATGGGGGCAACCTGGACAACAAGGATATCGTGGTCGGGACGACGCTCGTGCTCCCCGTCTTCGTGCCTGGAGCGCTATTGGCCATCGGAGATTGCCACGCCGCCCAAGGCGACGGCGAGGTCTGCGGCACGGCCATCGAATGCGACGCCACCATCACCATGCAGATCAACCTGCACAAGGCAGAACACATCCTCCGCCCTCGGCTGGAGACGCCCACCGCCTACATCACCATCGCCTATGGCAAGACCTTGGAGGAGGCCACCAAGCAGGCCCTCCTGGATATGATCGATTACCTGCAAACGGAGAAGGGCCTCTCCAGGGAGGATGCCTACATCCTCTGTAGCCTGGCGGTGGACCTGCGCATCACCCAATTGGTGGACGTCCTGCCGGCGGTGCGGGCAGTGCTGCCCAAGGCGATCTTTGTGTGAAAGGAGCCCCAGACCCTTCAAAAACTCGAGCCACGGCCGGCAACGCTGGCCATTACCGCTCAGTAAGCCACTGCGCACCCATCCTTGCGCGGGTCGCTGGCGACCCAACAACGCGCCCTTGTCGGGATCCACAGCGATGATCTGTCCGCCGCCTAAACCTGCCATCCAAACTTCGCGCACGATGACTTCACCGCCGCGGCGGGCTATCCGAGCCAGACCATCAAGAGCACCGCAGCCAGGATGGCCAACCCGGCACCGAATACAAATGGCGCAGCGGGGCTAATCGCTTGCCACAGGACGCCGGCGATGAAGCTAGCGGGCAGGGTAGTCAGGCCCACGGCACCGTTATAGAGCCCATAGGCCGTCCCCCTTTGCTCCGTCCAGGGCACCACATCGGCCACCAGCGCTTTCCCTACTCCCTCGAAGAACCCGTAGTAGATCCCGTAGATTACGTACAAGGCCCAGACCTGCCAGGCCGTGCTGGTGGCGGCAAAACCAAGGTAGACCAGGCCATATACCGACCATCCCATCACGATGAGGGTGCGGCGCCCCACCCGATCGGACAGGGCACCGGCGGGCCAAGAGACCAGCGCATATAAAAAGTTGAACATCGTCAGCATAACAAAGATCTCCAGGACCGAGAGCCCCAAGTTCTGCGCGCGCAGGATGAGGAACGCGTCGCTGGAGTTGCCTAACGTGAAGATGACCACGATGACCAGGAAGATCCTGAACCGAGGGCCAAGGCCCTCGAGCGAAAACGAGGGCACCGCTGCCGACGTTGTCACTGGCCTTTTGACCTCTTGCACGAACTGTCCCAGGATGGCTACGGCCAGGAACGCTGGGATCATGGCCACCAACACCAGATGTTGATAGGTGCTGCGGATCAGGTTCAGGCCACTCTTTTGGCTCAGATATATGATAGCCGCGGCCAGAGCCACGCCCAAGGTGGCGCCGCCAGTGTCCATGGCCCGGTGGAAGCCAAAGGAGCGGCCCAGGTTGTTGCCGCCGGCGGAATCTGCCACCAGGGCATCCCGGGGTGCCGTACGCAGGCCTTTGCCCACCCGATCGGCGAAGCGAATGGCCAGGACAAAAGGCCAATTGTTGGCGAAATATAGTAAGGGCTTGGTGAACGCCGAAAGCCCGTATCCCAGGACGGTCAATCCTTTACGTTTGCCTAGGCGGTCGGAAAACCAGCCGGAGAAGATCTTCAGCAGGGTGGCCGTGCTCTCAGCGATGCCCTCGATCAGCCCGATGATAGAGGTCTTCACCCCCAGGACGTTGGCTAGGAAGAGCGGCAGCACGGTCAGCGTCATCTCGCTGGATACGTCAGTGAAAAAGCTCACCAGCCCCATAAAAAAGACGTTCGGGCTCAGGCCGAACACACGTTTCCTTTCTTTCACGATGATATCTCCTCAACAATAGTCAAGACATGAATCCGGTGTAGTCACGTCTTGTCGGTCAATACCTCCCAGACCAGTTCCTTGATCTTCACCCTGGCTCCCTCCAACACCTTGCTGCCTGCATCGGTAATCGTATAGTACTTGCGCACTTTTCCCTTCACCACCGTCACCTCCTGCCGCAGATAACCTGCTTTTTCCAAAGCGTGGAGGGCAGGATAGAGAGTGCCGGGGCTAAGCTCGTAGCCATGGCGCCTTAGCTCTCCGATCATTTCAATTCCGTACACCGGGCCTTGGCTGGCGTGGTGAAGGATATGTACTTTGATGGAACCGAGGAAAAAGTCGCGTAGCATGGGCTCCCCTAACTGCGTCGGTGCCGCCAGCACTGCTTTGTCGCATAACGTTATCGGTAAACGATATTGTACCTTAAGCAAACTCGGCAGTCAAGGCCGTCTTCTTGAACTGAATGCACCGCCTGGGAAACCCCTGGAAAAACCCAAGAGAAATGCGTTAGGGCGATTTTGAGGACACTTGCCAGGGCATGGCGAACCAGACCTTGCGTTAGCTGGCGGTGTGTAGTATACTTAGGCAGCATGGCGTCCCAACGAAGCGCGAATCTCCAGGACACAACAGGTGAGGAGGTCCGGGCATGAAGGTTTCCTGCTTGCAAGAAAACCTGGCCAAGGGCTTGGCCATTGCGGGTCGGGCGGTGGCTGCAAGAGCCAGCATGGGCCTGGATATCCTGAGCAACGTCATGATCGCCACCGACCAGTCACGCCTGAAGCTATCGGCCACCAATCTGGAGATCGGCATCACCTGTTGGATAGGCACCAAGGTCGAGGATGAGGGCGCCATCACCGTCCCGGCACGGCTGTTGACCGAATTCGTGAACTCCCTGCCCAACGAGAAGATAGACATGGAACTCTTGGTGCGTACCCAGTCGTTGCACCTTAAGTGCGGCCGTTTCGAGGCCAATATCAAGGGCAAGGACGCCGAGAAGTTCCCGATCATCCCCACGGTCAGCGAGGCTGCCACCACTACTATCGAACCCGCTCTGCTCAAAGAGATGATCACCCAGGTGGCCTTTTCCGCCGCCACCGACGACACCCGACCGGTGTTGGCGGGGGTTCTGGTCAGCTTTACCGATAGCCAACTGACCATGGCCGCCGCCGATGGCTTCCGCCTTTCGGTAAGAACCGTCAACCTGCCCAGCTCTATCCCCGAGAAACTGGAGGTCATAGTTCCGGCCCGCACCATGCTGGAGGTATCCCGCATCATCGGCGAGGAGACCGAGCTGGTGGAGATCACCGTCACTCCCAATAAGAGCCAGATTCTGTTCCGCCTGCCCAACGTGGAGGTGGTCTCTCGACTGATCGAGGGGCAATTCCCTAACTATCAGCAGATCATCCCCACATCTTACAAGACCAGGGTGGTGGTCAATACCGACGATTTCTTGAAGGCTACGCGCATCGCCTCCTTTTTTGCTCGAGACTCTGCCAACATCGTGCGTCTGCAGGTACACCCCGGTGAGGAGTTAACCCCCGGCCGGATGCTCGTGGCGGCCACCGCGGCCGAGGTCGGCGATAATGTCGGTGAGCTGGACGCCATCATCGACGGGGAACAGGCGCAGATTGCCTTCAATGCCCGCTATCTTGCCGATGTGCTGGGGGTGATTGCCACCCCGCAGGTCAGCCTGGAGATGACCGGCCCTTCCAGCCCAGGCGTGGTGCATCCGGTGGGAGGAGAGGGCTTCACTCACGTGATCATGCCCATGCACATGCCGAAGTGACAGATCTTTTACTAGTAAAGAAAGCGGTCAACTGTCCTCCAGTTGACCGCTTTTGGTAAATGCGAGATGTATTGCCAACATATCAGCCTGGCCAATTTCCGCAATTACGTGCGTCTGGAACTGGACCTGCCACCGGGTCTTTCCCTCTTCATCGGTGGCAATGCCCAGGGGAAGAGCAATCTGTTGGAGGCAGTCTACTACCTCTCCACGGCCAAGTCGCACCGCGCCACAGCGGAGAGAGAGGTGATCAACTGGCTGGCTATGGCTGAAACCCAGCCTTTTGCCAAAGTGGCTGGAAGGGTGCATCGAGAGGGCTCCGTGCTGGACATCGAGATCGTCCTGGTGGGGCGCCAGGATACAGCGGCCCCGAAAGAGTGGCCCCAATGGGAGCAGTTAGGCGAATTCAATAATCACGACCTCTCGGTTCAAAAGAGATTCAAGGTCAACGGCATGGCCAAGCGCGCAGTGGAAATTCCAGGCCTGGTCAACGCGGTCATGTTTTGCCCACCCGACCTGGAGATCGTTAATGGAGCCCCGGCCTTTCGCCGCCGGTATCTCGACGTTACCCTGTCGCAGATCGACAGTCGTTATTGCCGATGTCTACAGAGGTACAATAAGGTCCTGGTGCAACGCAATCACCTGCTGCGTCGCCTGCGAGACCGGCCAGGCAGCCTGGATCAGTTGGTCTTCTGGAACCGCGAACTGGTGGCCAGCGGAGCCTACCTGGCTTTGGCCCGGGACAAGACGGTTCGTGCCCTGGACGAGTACGCTCACGACATCCACGGGCAACTGACGGGTAAAGCCGAACGTCTGCGGATGACGTATGATTGCAGCGTGGGGTGGAATAGAGGCCAGCTTAGCCTCCCCATCCTGGAAACCAGCCAGCCTGCCGCCGAAGCTGAGCTTGAGGCGCGTATTGCCAGCGCATTCGCGGCCCAGCTCCAGCGTCAGCAGAAAAAGGAGTTATCGCTGGGGATGTCGTTGGTGGGGCCCCATCGCGATGACCTTACCTTCCGGGTCAACGGCGTGGACATGAACGTCTACGGCTCCCGGGGCCAGCAGCGCACCGTAGCGCTCTCACTGAGACTGGCCCAGCTACGCTTGATGGAGGATGTCGCTCGGGGAAAGCCGCTTCTGCTGCTGGACGATGTGCTCTCGGAACTGGACGAGCCTCGGCGGCACTGGCTCCGGGAGGCCTTGGACAGCGGCCATCAGGTGCTCATCACCGCCACGGATACCAGCCATTTCCCCGCAGATTTTCTGGCCAAGACCAGTGTCTTCACGATTCAAGAGGGAGCGGTCGTGCCCCTGGAGGCCGTAGGCCTGCGAGGGCATCACGTCTAGGTCGCGGGCTGCCGGAGGTATCAAAGAAGGTAAAGGGCCTGGCCACAGCCGTTGGCAAACTCCGAAGCGGCCATGAGCTCCACATAGCGCACCCGACGGGCTACGTCTATGGCCAGCCGGCGCACTCGCCGGGAAACCAGCGCCATCCGGGCACCGGTCCCGGTGGCGCTGCCAACTTGGCAGAAACGCTCCAAAGGCAAGGCCGAGAGCAGGCCCCGGCGCACCGCGCTCAGGACATCGATGTAACTGCCAAAGGCACCGGCGACTATCGAGAGACGGTTTCGGCGCCCTTGATCTGAGCTGTCTGCTCGACTATGCGCAGGAATTCCTCGGCCTTCAGGCTGGCACCTCCCACCAGGGCGCCGTCGATCTCCGGTTGGCGTATGAACTCCGCGATGTTGGTCGCCGTCACGCTGCCTCCGTATTGGATGCGCAGGCCCTGGGCGGTTTGTCGGTCATAGAGGCCGGCCACGGTGGCCCGCATGAGGCCTATAACCGCGTTAGCCCCCTGGCCGGTGGCCGCCTTGCCGGTGCCGATGGCCCAGATGGGCTCGTAGGCGAAGACGACGTTCTTGACGTCCTCCGGCGAGAGGCCCTGCAGGGCGGCCTTCACCTGCAGGCGAACCACGGAGTTGGTGAGGCCCTCCTCGTTCTGGGCCAGAGACTCACCCACACAGACTATGGGCACCAGCTTATGACTGACCGCCGCCTGGACCTTCTTGTTCACCAACTCATCGGTCTCGCCGAAATGCTGGCGCCGCTCAGAGTGGCCCAGGATCACGTAGTGGCACAGTCCGGCCAACATGGCCGGGGAGATCTCCCCGGTATAGGCACCCTTTTCCTGAGAATACATGTTCTGGGCTCCCAGCCGCACCGAGGTGCCAGCGATCTTGCTGCCCACTGCTTGCAGCGACACGAAGGGCGGGCAGAGCACCTTTTCCACGCCCTTAATGCCATCCAGGGGGCTTAACATCTCGTCCACCAGGGCCAAGGCCTCCGGGATGTTGGTGTTCATCTTCCAGTTACCGGCGATGATCGGGACTCGCATTGCTCTTCTCCTGATAGTCAGTTGCTGGGCCCAGGCACGGCGCTTGCGCAATAATGGGGGAAGGAGTCCTTTCCCCCATCCGTGGGCGGTACGCTTGATAGAAGGCTAGCCTATTTGTCGTTCAAGGCCGCAACCCCCGGCAGGACCTTTCCCTCCAGGAACTCCAGGGAAGCTCCTCCACCGGTGGAGATGTGGGTCATCCGGTCCGCCAGGCCCAGGCTCTCCACCGCAGCCGCCGAGTCACCTCCGCCGATGATGGTCACGGCGTCGCTGGCAGCCAGCATCTGAGCCACCGCCCGGGTACCTTGGGCAAATCTAGGAAATTCGAAGACGCCCATGGGGCCATTCCAAACCACCGTCTTGCAGCCCGCCAGCATCCCTCTAAATAGCTCGATGGTCTTGGGGCCGATGTCCAGGATGCGCCAGTCCGCCGGCACGGCTTCCACCGACACCACCTTGCCCTCGGCCTCAGCCGCAAACCGATCTCCCACCACCACATCCACCGGCAAGCCCAGCTTGATCCCACGCTCCTGGGCCTTAGACCGTATGGTCGCAGCCACCTCCAAACGATCGTTCTCCACCAACGATTGCCCGACCTCGCATCCTTGAGCCTTCAAGAAGGTATTGGCCATGCCCCCGCCGATGAGCAGCACGTTTACTTTGGAGACCAAGTTGTCCAGGACCTTGATCTTGTCTGACACCTTGGCTCCGCCGATAATGGCAGCAAAAGGCCTGGCCGGATTCTCCATGGCCCGGCCCAGATAGTCGATCTCCTTTTCCATTAAGAAACCCGCCACCGAGGGGAGATAGTGAGTGACCCCCTCGGTGGAAGCATGAGCCCGATGTGCCGTCCCGAAGGCATCGTTAACGAACACTTCCGCCAGGGAAGCCAGGGCCCGGGCGAAGGCCGGGTCATTGGCCTCCTCCTCGGGATGGAAGCGCAGGTTCTCCAGCAGCAAGACCTGGCCATCTCCCAGGGAAAGGGCTGCCCCGGTCACCGCCTCGCCGATGCAGTCATCCACCTCAAAAACTAGCACGCCCAAAAGCTCCGACAGCCGCTGGCCCACCGACCCCAAACGTAGCCCCTCCACCACCTTGCCATCAGGGCGGCCCAGATGAGAACAGAGGATCACTCGGGCACCTTGTTTCCTTAAATAATTGATCGTAGGCAGCGCGGCGACGATACGGGTGTCGTCAGCGATGGCGCCAGTGGTCTTATCCAGGGGGACATTGAAGTCCACCCGCACCAGGACCCGCTTGGCATGGACATCGATGCCCCTCACCGTCTTCTTGTTCATCTTTCCCTCCGGCATCCTTCTTGACTAGTAAAGAATCCTCCACTCGGTTAATACGCGCCGGTGCCGAAGATCACCGTGGGGATAGTGCGCAAGAGGATCCTGAAGTCCAACCCCAAAGACCAATTCTCGATGTAGTATATGTCCAGCATCACCATCTCGTCGAAGGGCAAAAGGCTCCGGCCCATGACCTGCCAAAGACAGGTCAAGCCCGGCGCCACCTCCAGCCGCTTCCGGTGCCAGTCCTCGTAGCGCTCCACCTCGGAGGGCAATGGCGGCCTAGGGCCCACCAGGCTCATCTCCCCGCGCAGTATGTTGTAGAGCTGGGGCAGCTCATCGATGCTGGTGCGGCGAATGACCCTTCCCACCCGTGTCAGTCGAGGGTCATTGCGCATCTTAAAGGTTATCCCCCGGGTCTCATTGAAGTCGGTGAGCTGTTCCGCCTGTTCCTCGGCCCCTTGCCACATGGACCGAAACTTGTAACACGTGAATACCCGGCCATCCTTGCCCACGCGCCTCTGGCGGAAGAGAACCGGGCCCGGCGACTCCAGCCGGATGGCCATGGCCACCAGCAGTATGAGTGGCGAAAGGAAGAGCAGGCCAAAGGCGGATGCCGTGACGTCAATGGCGCGTTTGACCAGGAGGCTGGTACCACGTATGGACACCTCCCGGATGCCGATGAGCGGGATCCCATTGATCTCGTCGATGTCCACCTGGCTCAGGCTCATCTGCAGCAGGTCGGGCACGAAGCGAAAGCGAACCCCTTGCTTTTGGCATTGATCCATTATGGCCAGTATCTTGCGGTGGGACATCCAGGGCAGGGTGATAATGACATCGTCTACCTCCTCTGTCTCCAGGATGCGCGCCACCTCGGCCGTGGCGCCCAGGGCCTTGAACCGGCCGATGTCGATCCGTTTCTGTGGATCGTCGTCCAGAAAGCCGATCACCTGGTAGCCAAGCTCCGGCTGGGCCACCAAGTTTTGCATGATCGTCCGCCCCACCCTCCCCGCGCCCACGATCAGGCACCGCTCCACCCCTATACCCCGCTTGCGCAGATGGGCCTGGACGAAGCCCACCACCGAACGCGAGAAACCCAGGAACACCGTGATCAAGAGCCAGGAATAGGCGAACATCAGGCGAGAGAAATAGTAAGGGCGAAGGCCGAAGTAGAGCACGACTAAGATCGCGATGCCAATAGTGGTGCCGCTGAAGAGGTCGTAGACCTGATTGAACCAGGAAACGCCACGGGGCCGGCGGTAGAGCCCCTCAAAACCGAAAACGGCAAGCAAGATGACCGTGAGCACCAGGCTCACCGGCAGGTACGCCCGCACCGGGGCGTAGCTGAAGTCTTCCACCTTGCCTCCCCACTCCAACTCATAGCGCATGAAGTAGGCCAGGAGGAAGGCAGCATTAATCAAGACGATGTCGCTGAGCACCAAACCCAGGGTGAGAAGCCGATTACCGCGCCTCATCTTGGCTGCCGATGCCAAATTCAAAACCTCACTCGCTTCGCCGCTCTTGCCTGAAACTCAGAATAGACCCCGATCATACCCTCGGCCATGCGCCGACAAGTGAACCGCTGGGCCTGGAGCAGTCCCCGCCGCATCATATCCTGGCGGAGGGAATCATCATCTATTACCGCCCGAATGGCGGCGCTGAATGCCTCCACATCTACAGGCTCCACCAGAAAGGCCGCATCGCCCGCCGCCTCGGGCATTGAAGAGACATTGGAGGCCACTACCGGGGTGCCACAGGCCATGGCCTCCAGGATAGGAAGGCCAAACCCCTCGTACAGCGATGGATAAACAAAGACATCCGCCGCCGCATACCACCACGGCAACTCCGCCTGCGCTATGTAGCCAGGGGTGATCACCTGCTCTTGCAGGTTCAGGGCTTCGATCAGATCGAACACGCCCTGACACTTCCACCCCCTGGCGCCAGCCAAAACTAGGTGACGAACACGGGAGTCCGTTTTCAGCAGCAAAGAGAACGCCCGTAGCAGCCCCTCCACATTCTTTCGGGGCTCCAGAGTGCCCACATAAAGAAGAAAATGTTCGGGAAGGCCTCGCGTTCTCCTGAACTCGGCCAGTTTCTCAGGGTCAGTAATGGGCGCAAAGCGTTCTTCCAATCCCGGATAGACCACGGAGATCTTATCCGGCGAAACCTGCCAGAGCCGCACCAGGTCCCGCCTGGTGCTCTCCGATATGGCCACTACCCGCTGGGCGGCCCGGGCCGAGTATCGGGTGAAATATCTCAGGTAAAGCCGGTTTGCGATCTTGAAGCTGTCCGGGTACAGGGCGAAGCTCACATCGTACACCGTTACGACCGACGCAATTGGGCAGAACAGCGGTCGCACGAAGGCCAGCGAATGTAGCAGGTCGGGCTTGAGCCTGTTGACGAGCACCGGTTGGGCCAATTGCTCCCACAGGATGCGCACCGCCGGCTGGCCCGTAGGGGCCCGCGAGTACACTGGCCGGAAGCGGCGATTTCCAAAGAAATCACCCGGAACGTCCTTGGCGCCCAGGAACACCGTATAGAAGTTCTCTGGATCGAACTCCTGCAACCCCCGGATCAGGTTGGCGATATATCGGCTGATGCCCGCGCCGCGGTAGGTGCTCGCGAAGGACAAAAGATGCGCGCTCAAAGCTATGTGCATTATCGCCCCACAGGATATCTTCCTCGTCCTCCACACCTTTTCGTCTATTATACCATAGCCGATTTGACCGCACACTCATGCTTATCCCCCCGACGACCAAGGCGATCAGGAAAGAAGGGCTCGATACACCTGATAGGTGGCCACAGCCACCTTGGCCTGGGTGTAAAGCTCAAGCACCCTCTGCCGACCCAGCCGGCCCAACCGGCGGCGGAGCTCCACGTCTCCCTGGAGGGTCGACAGCTTGTCCCGCAAATCCCGGTCGTCACCCTCCTTACAAATCAGCCCGCCCTCGCCGATGATGTTGGGTATCTCTCCCGAATCGGAGCCTACCACCGGCACCTGGCAGGCCATGGCCTCGATGAGCACTCGCCCGAACTGTTCCTTCCAGTTAGGCCTGGTCAAGGATGGAAGGACCAGCGCGTCGAATCGGTTCAGGTAGCGGGGGACCTCCGTCGAGGGGACGGCCGGGATGAAGGCGAGTCTCCCCAGGCAACCCAGGCGCCCCGCCAGCCCCAGGATCTCCGGCTTCACCGGGCCGTCTCCGATCAAGATGAGCTGCCAGTCTCCGCCCAGGCCGGCCAGGGCACGTACCAGTACGGTTAGCCCTTTCTCCTCCACCAACCGCCCAATGTAGGCCACTTTGAACACATCCACATCAGCCCTCTGCGACCCCTCCAGCGGCCTAAAGACCTCCGGGTCGACCCCGAACTGCGGGATGGTAGCCAGGGGACCACGGTATCCCTTGCGGCGCAAAACCGCGCCGGCTTGTGGGCTGCCGGCCACGGCGTAGTCGGCGTGAGATAGGCTATAGCGCTCAAGCAGATTAAATGGCGGAGGAAGCCGGCGATAGATGTTCTGCCAACTGAAGAAAAGGCACCTGGCTCCTACCGCCCTGCCCAGGCGCATAGCGTGAAAAGTCGCCAGGTTATAGGGCTCCTCGTCGACGTGGAAGACATCCGGCCGGAAAGACCTGACCACACGGCCCAGGCCGGGATAGAAATGAAGGTGAAAATGCCCGTTGAAGATGACTCTCTCCACCCTGAGTTCGTAACCTGTGACATAGGCCCTTTCCAGGTATGATCTCCTTCCCCCCTCTCTCCAGTACGGGGGGACCACCACCATCAGGGAGACCTCCGGTTGTAGGGCCAGTTCCTCTAGCTTCTTCTGGTAGGTTCCGACCACACAGGCCTTAGAGAGCATGAGGACCTTCATCCGGCCTTGCCTGCCCTTGATCGGCTCGCCTCACGATACACCTCCAGGGTCTGGTTGGCGGTCCTCGGCCAACTAAAGCGCTGGGCCTGTTTTGTCCCTCGGTACCTTAACTCTGCCTGCTTGTTCGGGTCGGACAAGACCACAGTCATGGCCGAGGCCAGCTCCCGGACCTCCATAACGTCCACCAAGATGCCTCCTTCACCCACCACCTCTGGGAGAGACGCTGCCCGGGAACAGATGACCGGAGCACCGCAGGCCATGGCCTCCAGGGGCGTCAAGCCAAATCCCTCGTACAGCGAGGGATAAACGAAGAGGCTGGCCGCGCTGTACAAGGGAGGCTTGTCACCTTCAGGGATGAATCCCAAGAATTTGACGCTATCTCCCACGGCCAATTGGCGCGCCAGGAGCTGCCAGTCGGGAAACACCCGTGGATTATGGGAATGAGCCGCCCCGGCGATGGCCAGGGTGAACCGCCGGCCTAACGCCTGGAGCACCAGGGCAAAGGCCTCCAACAGCTTGCCCAGGTTCTTGTGGGCGTTAAAGCCGCCGATATAAAGAATGTATTCCTGCCCGAGCCCGTACTTCTCACGAATGCCAGCTCGAAGACTCGCATCCTCACATGGTCGATAGAAGCCCTCCACCGCCAGGTAGATCACCCTGATCCTCTCATCGGGCAAACCAAGCCGGCGCACGATGTCCCGGCGAGTGCTCTCCGAATCAGCGATGACCAACACTGCCCTTCTCACCGCGCGCGCGATTAAGCGATTGTATAACCTCGCCGCCAGGGAGGTCTGATACTCGGGAAATAACAAGGTGATCAGGTCGTGGACAGTGACCACCACCTTAGACGAAGAGATAAGCGGTGCCGCGAAATAGGGGTAGTGTATCAGGTCTACTGCCACCCGCGCTGCGGCCCGCGGCAGGCTAGCTTGCTCGAACCATATCTTCCCCGCGTTTCTCCCGGGGGGGCCAGAGAGGTGGCGGATGGCAAATGGTCCAAACGCGTCGCCTGCCCCTACACCGGGCGGGCGGTATACCCGGCAATCCAACCCGGCGCCTATCTGGGCCAGATGCGCCAGGAGGCTTCGCGCATACTGGCCGCTGCCGGTATTCGGCTTATCCAGAAAGAAACCGTTGAAGGCGATACGCAAGACGGTCTCCGGGCCCAGCACCGCGCCTTTCTTTACTAGTAAAGAAAGCTGGCTTCAAAAGCGTCCCCAGAATACGCGGCGGTAGGCCCCCAACTTTTGCTGGACCTCTTGGTATGAGATCAGGCCTCGCCACCGGCGAAGAAGGGTGCGCGCGATCTCCCCAAGCAGACCCAGGCGCACGATCTGCCGCGCCGCCCACTGAAAGCCGGCGCTATAATGCTTTGCAAAGAGCAAAGAGCGGCTCTTGTGCAACTGCAGGAACATGGCCTCCCGGAACTGATTGGTGCTCTGGGCGATGTAGTGAACCACCCGGGCCTCGGGCACGTAGTAGATCTCCCAGCCGGCGCGCTTGATGCGCCGACACCAATCCACCTCCTCGCAGTACATGAAGAATCGCTCGTCCAATAAGCCCACCTGCTGGATGGTCTCCCGTCGGACCATAAGGCAGGCTCCCAGTGGATGATCGATGGGGAAAGGGTGGTCATAGTCCCGAACTGGATAGCGGCCATTGAGCCGGGAGTTCGTTATCCGGTGGTTAGGGGAGTAAAAATCGAAGAGGCTCATCCATAGCGTAGGAAACCGGAAAGCCGAGTGCTGGAACGAACCATCCCGGTTCACCAGCCTGGCCCCAGCAACGCCCACCCTGGGGTGGGCATCCATAAACCTCACCAAGCTGCCCAGGGCATCATCCAGCACGATGGTATCAGGGTTAAGGAGCAGGACATATCGGCCAGAACACTGCTCTATGGCCTGATTGCTTGCGGCAGCGAACCCCCGATTCTCACCATTGGCAATCAGCTTGGCCTGGGGGAATTCCTGCTGCACCATCCCGGCCGAGCCATCGCTGGAGGCATTATCCACGACCCAGACCTCGAATGGCCAGTGGATAGACCCTTGGCTCTCCGCGCTGCCCTCACTGTCCTCAGACCGGAACACCGAGCGCAGACAATCCCGTAGAAGTTCTCTGGTATTGTAGCTGACAATGACAACTGAAAGGTCAACCATCAAAATCCAATGGTGATTTTCGTGGCCTTCACGTGGTCGTTGACCTTGCGCACATCCTCGTGAACCAGCCCAGCCCAGAAATATGGCGCTACTTTCGGCGGACGGTCCACGATGCGGATGTAGCCCACTATGGTCGCCTCCTGGCCGGGCTCGAGCCTGTCCCCCGGGAATCCCCAGCGATAAGGGTACTCCCGGCCGCTGGAATTACCCTCGCTGTCCACCCCCACCCGAAAGATACCCGGCTCCGAGAAATACTTCTTGGTATTGAAGTTCTCCGAGGTAGTGTAGACCTCTCCCGAGTAGGGGCCTTTGCTGCGGATGGCCACCGTCCCTACGTTCTTCACCGTGATCTCCACCTTTAATAACTCGTCTAATGGCACGACGGTGGGTGAGAACGTGACTTTTTGGATCTCGGCCAGCGGCACGCCACCTTCGGCGATGGCCAGAGGGGCCGTGGCAATCACCCGGTTGCCGACGGCGTCGGTGGCTTCAGCGATCACCGTATATTCGCCATCGGGTGGTGGTGTGTTTCCCAGGTCCACCCCACCCTCGTAGTCATGGTTTTTCTGGCCGGGTTTCAAAAGGGCCTTTTGGGCAATGTAATAACGGGTCTGCTTAGGGTCATCGTTTCGAACCAGATAGACCTCCACCCAGGCTTCCTTGGCCAGGTAATAGGTTACGGCGATGCGGTCGTCATAGCCATCCCGATTGGGGGTGAAACGCGTCGGGAAGACCATAAAATCGCGCATCTCCGGCAAAGAGGTATCGGCATCCCGGATGGCCAGGGCCTTCTCTACGCGCTGCCGCTCGCCGACCTCAGCATTTCCTTGACGTTCCACCACCTCGACGACCACACGGTACTGCCCATCGGCCAGCACCCGGTCGTTCACCACGCCGTTGAACTTCGCTTCAAAGCGACCGGCCGCCCGCGGCTCTCTTTCCCGAAAGCTGTATTTTTGCCCTTTGGCATCCTCGAGGTATATCCAAACATACGCCGGGCGAGAAAGCTCATAGTCCATCACCGCTACGCGGTTGCTGCTGCCAGGATTCGGCGAAATGGTGGTGGGCGATAGGTGGAAGCTGGCCAAGAGCGGGCCTTGTGTGCAACCCGCCACCCCGATGACAAGGACGCCAAGGGCGGTGGCGATCCGGGCATAGCCAAACGCTGATTTCAAGGCTCCTCCTAGTTCTTTACTAGTTCAGAAGAAGTGGCCCGTCGGCGGGCAAAATACTAGCACATGCCCACCGGGGTGTCAAGGAAACCCAGGAGTTATGGGGCCACTGTTATCGATCTCAGGACCACCCTATCACCAACTGACTGCCCTTTGTCATCCAGGATCGCCAAGCGCTTGCCACTGGCCGCGTCGTAGAGCCCTACCTCCAGGAGGTAGTCCCCCGGACGGACCTCCGGCTTCACCGGCAGGAGATGCCTGTCGGTTATCACTTCATCCTTCCGCCAGGTGGTGGTGGGGCGGTCGCCACCAGCAGGGACGCCGTCGTGCTGTCCCTTGATTACATCCTGGGCATCCAGCAGGTGGGTGAACACCGTATACGGGCGACCGACCTTGCCGGAGGACCGCCAGTACAGGGTCAGCTCGATCTCCGCGCCAGGCCTGAGTCTCTCCGGTGAGACGTCGAACCCCAGGAGCGAAATCCCGTGTTCGAAGTCGGCCCGCAAGGCATTGCTCATGGGCGGGATGACGGTGGAATAGGGCCTGGCCTCAACTATCACGTCCTTCAGGACCACTTCTTCCAGCGGAACCCCAGAGCCCCTGGCGAACAAGAGCAGCCGAGCCCCCCATTCGTCAGGTTCCAGGTCAGCGGGGAGGTGAAAATAGTGCTTGCCGCGCACCACCGTCTCCGGCCGCCAGGCCGTGGTCGGGTAGCTCGGGCTGGCCAGGGCGTAGATAGCGTCTGCCCGCACGGATCGGGAACGGCCCTTGAACTCTAAGCCCATCACGTACTCCTGGTCCAGGCGACGAGAAGCACCCCAGAGCGCGGTCAACTCCAGATCTTCGCCAGGCTTGGCCTTGTCCGGGTTCAGGTCATAGCCCAATAGCTCCAGCCCGTCATCCAGGCGCTGTCCCAGCACGTATCTGAGGCCCAAATCCCCCAGAGTGGCCTTTCCCCAGACCCGGTCTATTTGCACCAACCCTATGGCTTTTACCTGTCCAGCCGGATGGCCCATCTGATCCAGGACGTTCAGACCGATCCTGGTCGCCGCGTCATAAAGGCCCAGCTCCAGCCGATACTCGCCGGGCGGGGTGCCTGGCTCCAACCGGAGCTTCACTTGGCCGGGGATGATCTCGCCAGGTTGCCAGCGGGTGGTGGGGTAGAGATAGCTCGAGGGCCGCTGATCCACCTGCCCCCACTCATGTCCGGCCTCATCTTTGACGCGAATGGACACTCGATAATCCACGTTCAAGGGCCTCCGGGCCAACCAGAAGAGCGTGAGTCCCAGATCCTGATCCGCCGGGGAATCGCTCGCCCGAAGGCTGAATCCCCGAAACTCGATTTTGTCCTCGAAATCCACGGCCTGGGGGTTTTCGATCTCCGGCTGGGAAGGAAAAACCACGCCCGGCGCGAACGAATAGCGCCGGAGTTCTATCCCCCAGAAGTCCTCATCCACCGGGAGGCGTTTGGCTCGTTCGTCCAAGAGCCCCAGCAGGATGCCATTAGGGTCCACCACCTGGTCTTGCCAGAGCACCACCCAGGCGCCGGAGTGCCCCTGGGCGACCTGGTTCAGCGCTTCAGCGACGTGGTAATTCACGATCGCTTTCGTGGACAGTGTCGGCATATCGGGGATGGAAAACACATCGCCGAGATTGTAGTAATAGGAGAATACGGGTCTCATGTGTCCGGAGAGGAGGATCACCGCCTCCCCGGGACCCTGGTGGGCCTGGATGTAGCGGGCTACCGACCGAAAGTCGTCCCGGACATATACCCGGTTACTGTAGTTGGCAGCCAGGGCCATGCCGCTGGTGCCGATGATAAAGCCGAAGGCCGCCAGGCCCAAGGCCAGACGGGTCCATGTTTTCTTCACTAATAGAGGTTTCAAGTCACCTACGAGGGCTCGAATCCCCAGGGAGATCAACCAGAAAAAGGCTGGCGACGCCAGCATCAGGTAGCGCGAATGGAACTTCGGCCGATTGAAAGAGATGGCGTAGACCAGGAGGACTGGCACGGCCATATACAGGATGGGAAAGGTGGCCATCAGGGGACGCCGATTCGTTACTGGTAAAGAAAGATGCCATCTCCCCAGGGCTAAGGCTACGCTGCCACCGACTCCCAAGATAAAGACAAGGAGATAGACTAAGGCGATCTTCTCCGCCTCAGGCTCGTAGACCGTGTGCCCGGTGCTGAAATCCAAAAGAACTCGCCGCAGTATGGCCCCTAGAGCCAGGCTGCCCTCCCAGTAGCTGGTGTCAGCGCCGTAACGGGTCAAAACGAAGCCGCTCCAGGGCAGATACGAAGCGCCGATAGCGCCAAACGCCAGGCCGGCGTGCCAGAGAAGGCGTCCCCGGCGTGCCCTGCTTACCCCATAAATCAAGAGGTAGATGACCTGAAAGGCCACGAGAAAAAGGGCATAGAAGTGAGTGTAGATCGCCGCCACATTGATGGCCACCAAGCCAGCCCATAGTAATAGCGTCCTGCCAGACAACCCGCTTAACGGCTCCCGCCCCTGGACAGCATAGCCTTCCAGAAGCCGCAGGAGCAGGTAGCTGGAGCAGAGTCCCAACAGCGTCACCAGGGTGTACATCCGCGCTTCCTGAGAGTACCACACGTAGAAGGGGGATAGCGTGGCCATCAAGGCGGAAAGGAGGCCAATCTGATTCCCGAAAAGCCTCCGGCCCACCTGATAGAAGAGGGGCACGGAGAGGACGCCGAATACAGCCGAGGGAAAGCGTAAGGCGAACTCACCGTCGCCCGCCAGGGGAATCCAGAGATGAAGCAAATAATAATAAAGCGGAGGGTGAATATCTGCTGCGGTCCGGGCGGTGATCTCGGCCAGGCCTTGCTGCGAAAGGAAGGCGCTGAAGCCTTCATCGTACCACAGGCTTTGGCCGTTCAGGTGATAAACCCTCAAAAGGAAGGCCAGCCCGACGATCAGGATCGTAACCAGCATCTCGGGGCATTTCGGGGCGTTTGCTTGGTGATGCTCCGACACCACAAGGGCGCCGGTATCCCGCCCTGCTGATGCTCCCTGCTCCCTGCTCCCTGCTACTTGTTCCATGCTACTTGCTACTTGCTACCTGGATGGCACCCAGATCCACCGAGTCGACCTGGATACCGCTGGCGCCGGCGATCACCGTCAGCCGTTGCAACGTCTGCAACCGGTACAACCCCGTTAGCAGGCGATACTGGCCCGGGGGAGCCTTTTCGTCGATGACCAGCTCCACGGTTTGGCCCATGGCCTGTCCGGCGACCCACCAACTGGTGGGGTAGTCTTCCCCGCCAAGCAATAGATCCTTCTGCCCCCGGATCCTGCCCTGCTCATCCACCAGGTGAACGAAGACCGAGTAGTCGGCCTCCATCTTGCCCAGCGCTTCCCAATGCAACCGCACCGCGACCCTCTCGCCCGGCGAGTACGTGGCCTTCGGCAAGTCGAATCCCAAAAGCCGAATCCTATCTGCAAAACTCGCTTGCCAGGCCTTTCCGGGCATGGCCAGCGGCATTTTGATCGGCACGAGCTTCCCGTCCCTGCGCTCCAGTCGAGCAAGCTCCACCGCCGTGAACCGGTCCAGGGGGCGGACGGGCGCCGAGGAGCTCACCAGGGTGGCAGGCAACCTTTGCTCCAGTCGCGACCAATCGCCTTCCGTCACGCCCAGGCCTACGCTGAACCGGTCGCCCACCGGCCAGGGCCAGGTGCGCATGGTCACGACCTCCCCCGTTTTCCACCTGCTGGTGGGGTACCAGATCAGGTTAACCATAGGGCGTAGAGAGGTGTCCTCGATGACCCTACCGTTCTCATCGAAGAAGTAGGGGTAAAGGCGAAAATCCCTGTTCAGGAGTTGAACTCCTGAACAACAGGCCCGCCAGTAGAGTTGCAGGCTCGTCATCCATCGGCCATCCTCATGGACCTCGAATAGATCATACCCTAGAAACCGGAGTTTGCCACCGAAATCGATCTCCACGGGGTGGCTTGGCCCAGACTCCGGCCGGACAAATGAGTAGAAACCATCCGGCAAAAGTCGGTCCCAGCTTCCGCGCCTCAGCAGGATATAGCCATCGGCAGCATCCACGACACCGTAGCCCCTGGCCAGAAGCCGGTCCTGAAAAAAGGCGTAGAAGTCATTAGGGTGCATGTCCACCCTGGAGGTGACGTCCAGCAAAACGTATTCCGCATCGTTCAGGTCGGGGACCAGGTAGATGAATCGCCTCCCGCTCAGGTGGGGATAGAGGGGCGGTTGGGTGCTGACCACCGCCTCCGCCGGGATCTGTCGGACGAACCGCTCCAGCAGGCGGTGGTGTGGTGTGACCTTGGGTATGGCGAACCTTCTTCCCAGGGGCGTGAAGCCGAGGTGATAGTGGGTCAGGCCCACCGACAGGACCAGCACCGTAGTCGCGGCCCCCGTAAACACCCTGGACCCGGCCTTTGCCGGCAGGCATATCCCAGCAATTTGCCGGGCCCGGGAGGTTCCATAGATGCTGGCGACCACCAGAAAGGGCACGATGGGGGCCGAATAGTGGGAGACGCCGGAGTACATAGCGGGATAATTGCTCAACAGGTTGATCCCCAGGGAGGGTGCCGCCAGAGCCAGGACCTCGGGAGCCAGGAGCGGGGCGAAGCCCGCCGAGGCCAAAAGCCCCAAAAGGTAATCCATCTTCTCCGGCCTGGCGACAACGTTCAGGACCAGGCCCGGCTGAAGAAGGAAACTGCGGACGACGCCCAGCGGCGTGCCCCCCACCTCGGCATAGCGCTGGAAGAGCACAAAGCCGCCGCTGGGGCTGAAGGAAGGGATCACCAGGTAGAGGGCGATGGCAAACCAGGCCAGGCTGGCGGCCGTGGTAACCAGGCCGAGGACCCTGTCCCGCTGAACCACCAGTGCGTACAAGCCGAACATCACTCCCACCAGGGCCATGTCCTCTTTGCTGGCCAGGGCCAGTACCAACGCCAGGGCATAGCCCAGACGGTTTCGATCCTGCAAGTAATGGAAGGCAAAGAGAAAAAAGGCGGCAGTCAAAGCTACCGGGTGAAACTCGGTCAGATTCGCCGCCTCCAGGGCGGGAAACAAAAGGTACATGGCTCCGAACGCCACGCCGGCCCACGAGCTACCAAGCTTCGCCTTGGCCAACCAGAAGACCGGCAATGCGCCCAGGGCGATGACCAGCGTCTGTAGTATTAACAAGGCCTCGGCGCCGTTGTACAATAGATACGGAATGGCCAGGAGCAAGAAGACAGGCTCCACGTGGCCAGCCAAACGAGAACGCTCGACGCCGTTGGAGGTCTCGTAACCAAAACGGCCATGCCGGGTATTCCAGGCGGCCTGATCCATCACCCCGAGATCGTGGGCATTGGTCTGAAAGGCCTGGTTCTGTCGGATGGAGAGCCAGGTGAAGTTCAAGACGTAGAGGGCCACGAGCACCCATAGGGCAACTAAAGGCCATTGCACCGCTCTGAGCCAACGGTCACGGGGGCCGATCATGCTCACCAGACGGAATCCCTCGCTTGCTAAAGAATAGCGCAATTCCTGTGCCGAATAACTCTCCGCTGATCATCCACAGGCGTGAGACCACGGAGATGACCGTGGCCACGGGGAGCGAAAACGCCGGGGCCAGGAGAAGTATCATCACCCCTTCCCGGACTCCCAATCCGCTGGGGGTCAATAGACTCAAAAAGCCGATCACGTAGGAGGCGGCGAAAACCACGGTGAGGTATGGCCATTCCCAGGCCGAAGAAAGGGGATAGATGGAGTTAACCAGGAGGGCGAAGGCGGCCCCGTACAAGACCCAGCTAAAGACGTAAACGAGCCCGAACATCGGCCCATCCAGGGGGGCGAATCGGATCGTCAGGGGCAGGCGCCCGACCCTGGCTAACAAGCGAGTGAGGAACCCCATGTAGAGAGATGGCTGCATGGCGATAAAGGCCAAGGGCAGGAGGATAACCATAGGCAGAACACGGCTCAACAGAACCGTATCCTGCACCCAAAGGTAATACAGCATTGCCACCAAAAGGCCGGTGCTGTTGGCCAGCACCTGATGCATGCCTATGCTCGCCAGGGTTGGCAATTTGCCTATCCCTTTTTGTTCGCAAAGATATACCATCCCCAGGAACTGCCACACGTTGCCCGGGATGTAGCGAACGATATTGGAGAGAAACCAGATGCGGTAAGCATCGCGCCAATCCAGGCGCGCCCCGAAGCGCCGAAGGAGCCAGACCCAGGCCAGGATGATCCACAGCCAGGAACCCATCAACATCACACAGGAGAGAAAGAGGGATATCGGGTCCAGGGTCCAATGTTGCCCGCGGAGGGCCTGCCAGTTGCCGTACAGCACTTTTCCGATGAAAAAGGCTGCCGCCCCCAGGATCAGGCCCTGCAAAGGCCTCCTCCAGGCGGCTCGGTTAAGAATGATAGATGTAATGGTCAACCACCTCTCCTGAGAGCACCCTGGTAGAGCGCCTTCGTCCTCCCGGCGATGACCGGGAGCCCAAAATTCGACCGGACGTGGTCGTAGCCTTGCCGGGCCAGGCTTCTGGCCAACGAGGCATCGCCCAACAGCCTCGCGATGGCGGCGGCCAGCGCCTGGCTATCCCTCTCGGGAACGATCAATCCCGTCTGTCCGTCGACGACGACATCCACAATGCCTCCGCTGGCCGTCCCGATCACCGGACGCCCGCAGGCCATGGCCTCTAACAGGACCAGCCCCAGGCCCTCTCGCTCTCGCTGATCCAGAGTGATGGATGGCAGCACGAATACGTCGCAGTCACGGTAAAATGGCCCCAGCGCATCCTGGGGCACAAACGGCACGAACCTCACCCTTTCGCCCAGCCGGAGTCGCTGAGCCAGGCTCATCAAACTCGAGGCCTCCGGCCCCTCGCCCAGGATCGTCAGCTCCACGGCCTGGCCTCTGTCTCGCAGGATAGAACAAGCCTCGATCAAATAGTTGAAGCCCTTTCGCTTCACCAGCCGGCCTACCGCCAGTATCCGCCCAGGTGACCGAGGGGCAGAGGCGTCGGCCGGTGTTGTCGCCGGCGTTTCGAACAGGTCCAGCCGGACCGGCATAGGCAGAACCTGGATACCCGATGCCGGGAGGCCAAGTTTGAAAGAAAGAAAGTCCTGAAGGGCCCGGGAGACCACCGTGGCTGCCTTCGCCCGGCGGAAGACGGCCCTAGCCAGGGGCTTGAAGAAAGAGAGCCTTTCAACTATGAAGAGGTCGGTGCCGTGGGAGGTGACCACATAGGGCACCCCGGTCAGGGCGCTAACCGCCATGGCCACCAAGCCACCGGGAACCCACCAATGGGCGTGGATGAGCTGGCATCTCTCTTTGACGACCACCCGCAGGGCAGCCCAGAAAAAAGCCAAGATCAAGGCCAGGAAAAGGAAGCGGTTCAGCCAGCTCGCGGCCACCAACTCGTGCATATTGCCGCGATAGGCTAAACGCTCCAGTCTCTCGGGGGCATAGCGGAAACGGTGGACCGGTAGGCCACCGATCTCAGCGCTTACCTTCAGGCCGGGGCCGTGAGGTGCCACGACGATAACCCTTACGCCCTGGGCCTGCAAGCCCATTCCCAGGTTGAGCAAAAAAGAGCCGAGGGCGTCCCCCTCCAGGCGAGGGAAGGTGTGGGTGAGAAAACAGACGCCCATCGGCCCTTCAGGCCGGCCTTCTTGCGCCGCCATGGCTATATCTCATTCCCTGCCTTTTTTCAGCAGGCTCTCCAGTTCCTCCAAACGTTCAAACTGGCTGACGATGAGCTCGGCCAGAAACCCCACCAGGAACAGCAACAATCCGGCTACCACCAGGAAGCCAGCGAAAAGCAAGATCGGCCTTTGCTGGGTGTGGGCAGACAGCCAAAGGTAGATCAAATAAGACGTTATGAGGCCCGCGACCAGTATCATCCCCATCCCCAGGGAGCCAAAGAACAACATCGGTTTCTGGCTGAAGGTCAGGAGAAACTTCACTACCAAAACATCCAGGAAGGATATGGGGATGCGAGAGAAGCCGAACTTGGACTTTCCTTGCTTACGTGGGTAATAATTGGTTTTCACCTCGCCGATCTTGTAGCCCTTGGCCGCGGCGATCATCAGGACGAAACGATGCCAATCGGAACGCAGGGGCAGCTCTTCGATCACCTCGCGCCGAAAGGCCTTGATCCAGTTCATGTCGTGGGCTGGCACGTTAAACAATAACCGGGAGACGAAATTGTAGATCCCGGAGGCCAGGACCTTATTGTCGTGGCGACCCTGGCGCCAGCCCGCCACCACGTCGTAGCCCTTGTCCATTTCGGACATGAGCTTAGGGATATCCTCCTCCGGGTCGGACTCCAGGTCCGCTGGCAGGAAAATGACAATGTCTCCGCGGGCGTGGCGGAAGCCGGTTTTCATGGCCGCGGTAAGCCCCAGGCTTTTCCGGTGGTGGAACACCCGCACGAAGCCGTATCTGGCCGCACCGGCCTCCGCCTCCTCCCGGGTGCCATCGGTGCTGCCATCGTTGACGAAGACCACCTCGCCGTCGATGTGTCTCTGGTCGAAGCACCGGGCGATCTTGTCTATTAGTGGACCCACGTTCTCCGCCTCGTTGCGAGCGGGCACGAAGACAGAGACCGTGACCTTCTTCTCAGCCGGGTCCAAGGTGCTGGGTTCAGTCATCGGTTGCCCTGTTTCTGTATGAGTAAAGAATGGCAGGAACAACTATTCATCGTAAGGATGACCTAGAAGCCCATAAGGACAGGCCAGGGCGGAAACACTTTTGATCGTCCGGGCCGGATTGCCTATCACCACGGCCAAGGGCGGCACGTCGCCGACCACCACCGCCCCCGCTCCCACCAGGGCCCCCTTGCCGACGGTGACGTCCGGCAGGATGGTAGCATTAGCCCCGATCTTCGCTGCTTCCTGAATCCGGGGTCCCTTCCGACACTCCTTTGCCTTTGGACAGAGAGGATGCAAGACGTTAGTCAGAACAGCCCAGGGCCCGATCCAACAGCGGTCCTCTAGAACCGAATACTCGGGGATGAAGGCCCCAGAGTGGATCCTCACGCCGTCGCCGACCATGACGTGATGCTCGACGACGCTATGGCTCCCGATGCTGACCTGGTTTCCGATGCGGTTTGCTTCGCGCACCAGAGCACCGTGTCCGGTGGAGAAACCGTCGCCAATAACGTTCCCGGCGTAGATCACGCTATGCGAACGGATAACCGCGTCATCGCCGATGACCGTGGGCAGCTCTCCATCTCGACAGCCCACTGGGGGCACGCCGATGAGGACAAAGTCTCCGATCTGCGCGTTTTTCCCGATCTTAACGTTGGCATAGACACGATAATCGGCCATCTTCTGCCGTCATCCAGTACTCACATAGCGATTTCGATGGGCCATTGAAGCAGCTCCGCGGCGATTATAACAAAAGCCGGCAGGGGTAGCAAGCATCGCCTGGCGGGTCACTGGCTGGCCCCGGCCAGGGTCACGGTGCTGATGGCAACACCCAGGTGGGCAGAGGTCACGTTGACCCCCACGTGCACCTGAGCCGGGACAGCCAGAGAGACATCTTCCAGGGCCTGTCCCGGCCGTGCGCCCTTGACGCCGATGACCGCGTGTCCCCAACGCAGCCTGCCGCGGAGGCTCGCCTGGGCCCCAATGCCGCCCAAGGCATCCACAGCGCCCTGCTCCAGGCTGAGGGAGGCATCGTCGGCTATCGCCGCCGCCACTATCTTGCCAGGAGATATGCCCTTAATGAAGTCCATCAGGCGGATCGACTCCCGAGGATGCCGGCTCGGGCTCGACGTATCAAAGAAGGCCTGGTTCTCCACCCGGCCGGTCCGTGGATCGACCACCACCAGGTTATAGCCTTTGCGGTTGGTGGAATAGTCCTTTCCGTCCACATAGATGTGCGCATAATTGCCCGCCTCCAGCCCGGCACTGCGCACTGCGATGCTCACCGGTGAAGGTACACCGGTCTTACCCACCGGCATGTCCGGCGCCCTGACCGTGGTGATGGGGGCCATCGGGGTGGTGTGGAAAACCAACTCGTTCAGGCCTTCCCTGGCCGCAGCCCCAGGCACCCGGATCTGGTAGTTGTCCCACCTTTCGGATATACCCAAGGAGCCCGCAAGCTGGCCATTCCAGCGGACTTCAAGCCTCTGGTTAGGGGTTGCGGCTCGCGCCCGGAACCCGAGCACCTGAGCCCCCGGGGAGCCCACCGGCAGGAACATCCTGGCCTCCGGACGCTCCAGCCAGCGGAAGCAGTAGCCCTCTGGCGCCCGTTCCACCCCACCCCAGCCCTCAGCAGTGTACAAGAGGCTCAGATCACCCCCCAGGTCGATCTGGGTGGAGGCCGGCGGTAAAAAGGCCCCAACCCGGTAGCCAACTATGCCATCTTTACGGTAGAACTCGTGCACCGGAAACATGCTCCGCACGTATTCCTCTACCGCCGTGCCGGTGAGGGGAGGATGGATCACCACGTACCGGAATCCGAAGAAACGCAAGACCTCCTTGGCCATGGACCTGTCCGCCTCCAGTTGCGCCGCTGACACCGGCCGCCCCTCCTCCAGGTCGATGAGGGAGCGAATAACGGGGGCCCGGATGAAATAATCGAACTTGAACTCCGGGTTGCGGGAGGTATTGCCGCTGAGGCTTCGGCGCTGGTGTGCGGCCTGGTAGTACTGCTGGAACATGACCACGGTGTTAGTGCTAGCCGGCAGCTCGGTGAACCGGTTGGGGATGAAAGAGAAACTATTGCGCCAGGATAGAGGCAGTTGCAGGATAGGCTCGCTCCCAGGTTCCTTCCCGATCACCTGGTAGATCTCGGGGACCCGAAAATCCGACAGCGGCAATGGTACCGCCAGGTACTCGAAACCGAGGGTCACGCCAAGCGCCAAGGATACGATCGTCGGCCAAGGCCGGAGGTGTCCGATCTTTGCCCGGATGTATTGAAGGCTGTATGCTGCCAGTATGGCCAAGGCCAGGAGCGTAAGGACCTGAAACCGGGCCGGATAGCGGTTGCCCTTGATGAACGGCACGTAGTGCAAGATGATAAAGGGCAGCGGAAGGCGCACTGGCAAACCGTCCAGATCGAATACCGAAGTACCGCCGATATGCAATAGCGGGCCCAAGGACAGGATCACGAAAACCCCCAGCGCCGAGAGCCAAAAGCCGACCATGGGTATCTTGCGCAACCGGGCCGCGGCAATGGCCGCCAAGGCCAGGGGGATGAAACCGATGGTCACAAAGTTCGTGTAGCTGAACCGACTGGTAACTGCCGCGGCCCAGGCGCCGAAAACCGGATGGAGATGGCTGGGGATGAAGAAGCCCAGGACATCGGCGGAGAAGACGTCGGCAAACCCCCAACCGGCCAGCATGTAGTCTCCCTCTACTCTGATCTCCTTGAACATCGCCCAGAGTATGGGAGAGAAGAGGAGAACGAAGGTTCCCCCCAACACGGTCAATCTCTGCCACAAGGCTGGGTTTAGGGCCCGCCGCCGGTCCGTGAGGAAAAGGTAAAGGATATAGACCACGGCGAAGAGCACCAAGAAAGAGGCCAAGGTGAACTCGCTGAGCCCAGTCAGGGCCAGATAGAGGCCGGCCAGCACTGCGGGGCGATTGCCGGAGCCAAGCCTCGCTTTCTCTGCCAGCGAAGAACCAATAAGAGGGCGGGCCAATCGGAACAAGTACAGAACGAAGAAGGGCATCCACTCCGTGCTGGTCATGTTGAACTGCCCTAAAGAGGCGTACAGGAGCTTGGCTGGCCCAAAAGCATAGATCAGGCCTGCCAGGAAGGCGGCAGCCTGGTTAGCGCACGATGGGGGTGCCCCAGCCCCACGGCGCCAGCCTAACACATACATCGCCAGCAGATACGCCCCGAACCCGGAGAGCGCGAATGAGAAGATCAAGATGACATTAGCCGTGGCCACCAGGCCCATCAGGGGCTGCAAGGGGAACGAGAGGAAGCCGTTGAGGATGGTCAGGGTGAAGAAGGTCAGGTTGATGCCCACCGGGTAGAACATGTAGTCAGTGGTGAGCGGGCTGATTCCCAGGTCCAGCAAAGAATGTCTCATCCACCACAGGTTCCACACCAGGGCCGGGTCATCGCGGCCATCGCCTGGCACGTGGGTGGCGAAGTTCAGGGCCAATGGATAGGTGAAAATCAGGGATAGGATCACATAGGCCAGGAAGGCCCAGAAGAACCTCTTCCTCAAGAGGATAATAGAGCTCAGATGGCGTTTTGGCCGAGTTTGGCTGAGAATAGCTCCCAGATCTATCATGAGTACCAGAGGCAACCATGGAAGTCGAGGCTCGATGCCGCGAATTCTAGCACATGCCCGGTTGAGGGTCAAATCAACCCGGCGGTCCCGGCTCGGCTCCTTGAAAATAGTGCCCGGTTGTGTTATGTTTGTCCTTGAGCTACCCGCCAATGAACCTGCTAAAACTGCCAAGGAGACGAGGCTGGATGATCTACGATTTTCATACCCACACCTTCCTGAGCGATGGGGCCTTATCGCCGGTGGAAGTGGTTCGCCGGGCGGCCAGCAATGGCTATGGCGCCATCGCTCTAACCGACCACGTGGGGCCTGGAAACCTGGGAGATGTCCTACGGCAAATCCTGGCCGACTGCGCTTTACTCAGCAGATACTGGGGCATCCAGGCCATCCCCGGCGTGGAACTGACCCACGTGCCCGCCGCGGCCCTGGCCGAATTGGCCGTGGCCGCCCGTCGGGATGGTGCCAGGCTGGTTGTAGTCCATGGTGAAACTATCATCGAGCCGGTGGAGCCAGGCACGAATCGCGCCGCCCTGGAATGTCCCCACGTGGACATATTGGCCCACCCGGGGCTGATCACCCCGGAGGAGGCAGCCCTGGCCGCCCGAAACGACATCTATCTCGAGATCAGCGGCCGGCCCGGCCACAGCTTCACCAACGGCCATGTGGTCCAGATGGGAAGAGTCGCTGGCGCCCGGTTCCTGGTTAACTCCGACGCCCACGAGCCGCGAGACCTATTGACCGAGGAGTTTGCCCGTAACGTAGCCCGGGGGGCTGGCCTGGGCCCGGAGGAGCTGGCAGGGGTCTTGATCGAGAATCCCCAGGAGCTGTTGAGGAAAATAAGAGGTTAGGCCGCAGCCAAGGCGGGACCCTTTTCCCCCAGCGCGCAACGGATGCCCAAGTAGCGGGGGCAGGCCTGAGCCGGGTCAACCGGCACGCTCATCCCGCTTTCGCCCAGCAGCACGTAAATGGCACAAAGAGGCAGCCCCATCACGTTGGCATAACACCCATCGATCCTGGCCACTGGTTGGAAGACCGGGTCCTGAATGGCATAGGCACCCGCCTTGTCCATGGGCTCGCCCGAGGCCACGTAGGAGGCGACCTCGTCCAGGCCGTAACGCCGCATCTTGACCTTTGTCTCCACCGCGCTCATCGCCAGAGATCCAGAGTCGGTAGCCAGGGCCAGCCCGGTGATGACTGAGTGCCAGCGCCCCCGCATCCGGGACAGCGTGTTCCGGGCCTCGGCGGCATCGCGGGGTTTTCCCAAGCGCTGCCCCTGGTAGAGCACGATGGTATCCGCCGCCAGGACCAGACCCGCCTCCACCGAGGCCTTCACCGCCCTGGCCTTGCCCGCGGCGATAGCTTTAGCTATCCCCACCGGGTCATAGCCACCGGCAACGTTTTCGTCCAACTCCGCGGTCGCCACATCGAAAGGTATGTTCAACAGGGCCAGTAGTTCCCGTCTCCGGGGCGACCCGGAGGCCAATATCAATCTGGTCATGGTCTTCCCTTCGCCGGGCAATATAGCACACGTCCTTGGGCCAGTCAACCGGGTTTTTCAATTGCCGGGAAACGTGGTATACTAGATTATGTACTGAGGATCAAGCGCTACCGAGGGGGTTAAGACATGCGATTCGCAGCCCTGGTGGACTATCTGGCGAGGCTGGAGGCTACCACCAAACGCAACGAGATGGTGGCGATCTTAGCCGAGCTCTTCCAGCACGCGGGCCAGGAGGAGATCCGCAAGATAATCTACCTTTGTCAGGAACGGCTGGTGCCGGCCTACGAGAAGCTGGAGTTTGGCATAGGAGAGGGGCTGGCGGCCGAGGCCCTGGCCAAAGCCACGGGTAAGGGCAAAGACGAGGTGAAGCGTCTCTACAAGGAGAAAGGCGACTACGGGGCCGCTGCCCAGAGCCTGTTACCTGACCGTTCCGCCAACCTCACCGTGGATCAGGTCTACGACCGCCTCTACGCGGTGGCCACGGCCAGCGGTGAGGGGGCCGTGGCTCAAAAGACGGACCTCCTGTCCGATCTTCTGCAAAAGCTGGCGCCCAAGGAAGCCCGCTACCTCTTGCGCATTCCCCTGGGCCAACTGCGCCTGGGCATCGGCGATCCCACCATAATGGATGGCCTCTCCTTCGCCAAGGCCCAAGACAAGAGTTTGCGGCCGGTTCTGGAGAGAGCCTACAACGTGTGTTCGGACCTGGGCTATGTGGCCAGGGTCTACTGGTCCAGCGGGGCCAAAGGGCTGGAGGGCTTGCAAGTGCAGGTGGGAAAGCCGGTGCGCATGGCCCTGGCTGAGCGTGCCACCGGGGTCGACGACATCGTAGCTCGCCTGGGGGAGTGCGCCGTGGAGCCCAAGTTCGACGGCTTTCGCTGCCAGGTGCACAAGGACGGCCAGGTAGTGAAGATCTTCTCCCGTAACCTGGAGGAGACCACCGCTATGTTCCCCGATATCGCCCGGGGCACCCGGGACCAGGTGCAAGCCCGGTCCATCATCTTCGAAGGAGAGGCCCTGGCGTACAACCCGGACACCGATGAATTCCTGCCGTTTCAGGTCACCGTGCAACGCAAGCGCAAGTACGATATCGCTGAGATGCAACAAAAGCTGCCGCTGCGCCTAGTGGCCTTCGACCTCTTGTTCCTGGACGGCCAGGACCGCACCCATGACGGCTACATCAGGCGGCGAGAACTCCTGCAGTCGGCCATCGCCCCGGGAGGGGTCTTGGAACTCACCGAGAGCCTGGTCACCAGGGACCCCCAGAGAATAGAGGCCTTCTTCGCCGACAAGGTCTCCCGGGGCCTGGAGGGCATAGTGGCCAAGCGCCTGGACGCCCCATACCAGGCGGGTGCCCGGAACTTCAACTGGATCAAGCTCAAGCGCAGCTATCAAAGCGAACTCCGAGATACGGTGGATTGCGCTGTAGTGGGCTACTGGCGGGGTCGGGGCATGCGCGCCCAGTTCGGCATCGGAGCCCTGTTGACCGCCGTCTACGACCAACCCCGGGATACCTTCGTGACTATTGCCAAGCTGGGCACCGGGTTCTCGGACGAGGAATGGGTGCAACTCCGGGAGATGCTGGATGCGGGTGCCGTGGAGGAGAAGCCGGCCCGGGTGGAGGCTATCCTGATCCCCGATGTCTGGGTGGAGCCCAAATACGTCATCGAGGTCCAGGCCGATGAGATCACCCGGAGCCCTGTGCACACCTGCGGCCGCCGGGGGCAGGAGATCGGCTACGCCCTGCGTTTCCCCCGGGTTTTGGGGTTTGTCCGGGAGGATCGCACGCCTGAGGATGCCACCACCGAGGACGAGATCCTGGAGATGTTCCGCAAGCAAGCCCAAAGGGACGAGGCCGCCCCTCAGGAGGCGCCCTGAGGCACCCGGGCCTGACCGCCAGGCCTCCTTCGGCGGCACTAGGAGGCATGCCCATGCCCAAAGAACCGGTCCAACTAACCAGGGCCACCCGCTTGATCAATTCTGGCCCCGTGGTGCTGGTGACCGCCTGGTCTGGCGGTCAGGCCAACGTGATGGTCGCTTCTTGGGCCATGCCGGTGAGCTCCGACCCCCCCTTGGTGGCGGTGGCCATCTCTCCCAAGCGCTTCACCCATGCCCTGATCAAAAAAAGCGCCGAGTTCGTCCTGAACATCCCCAACGCCCTTTTGGCTAAGCAGGTGAAGCTCTGCGGCAGCATGAGCGGAGACAGGGTGGACAAGTTCAAGGAAACCGGCCTCACCCAGCTTCCGGCCAGCAAGGTTCGGCCCCCTCTGATCAAGGAGTGCGTCGGGCATCTGGAATGTGCGCTGATTCAGGCTATTGACGTGGGCGATCACACCGTATTCGTTGGCCAAGTCCTGGCCGCCTGGGTCGAAACTGGCACCTTTGAGGGCGTCTGGCTGGTGGAAAGAGAGGAGGCCAAGCTGCTCCATCACCTGGGCGGTAGCTCCTACTGCATCCCCAAAGGGCGGTTCGACGTCTGATGGCCATCATCACCTAAAGAACAGCATGACCGGTTCCACTCATTCAGCCTAAATTCACGCTTCGTTTGTATGCTGAAAGAGCACCTCGCACTTCGCTTACACCGAGCTCATCAGGTGAAATTCCTGATCCAGACGTTTTAGAAAAGGGAAAGGACACACCATGAACATCTACGTAGGCAATCTGTCGCGCGGGGTCACCGAGGATGAGTTGCGAGAGGCCTTCGCCGCCTTCGGACAGGTGGCGTCGGTCGCCATAATCAAGGACAAATACAGCGGCGAGCCGAGAGGCTTCGGATTCGTGGAGATGCCTACCGCAGCCGAAGCCCAAGCCGCCATCAGCGGGTTGAACGGCAAGGAGCTGAAGGGACGGACGCTCACCGTTAACGAGGCTCGCCCGCGCACCGAAGGCCGGAGAGACGTGGGCAGGAGAGGTGGCGGCCGGCGCTGGTAAACGGTGCATGGATGTGACCGGATAGCCCACAACGTCACCTGACGCTGACCGATATCCTCTGTCTGTGCAACCAGGAGTTAGACCATTTCCAGTCGCCCCGCTGGACCGCACCTGAAACGAGGCGCCCCGGTGAAGGACTT
>JBFMCB010000012.1:0-32094 GCA_040754915.1 Chloroflexota bacterium
CGAGACACAAGGAAGACGGAGGATCCTACACCCGCCCGACGAACTTGACTACCATGTTACCTGAAGTTCCTAGCCCTCCTCCATCCCCAGGCAGGTGAGGCTCAAGGCTCCTCTCGGCTGCCGTGAACATGAGGTTCGACCTCACTCCGCACCGTGCTATACCGAGAAGGGAAAGAGGGTCGTCGTGGCCGCGAAGGCCGCCACTAACGCCATGGCCGCCAAGTCGGTCCGGGTCAGGCGTAGCCTCACCAAGCGGGTGCGGTCCCTACCGCCTACGTAACAGCGGGCCTCCATGGCCAGGATCAAGTCCTCCGCCCGCCGAAACGAGTTAATAAAAAGCGGCACCAGCAGCACCAGCGCCTGCCTGGTGGTCCGAATGAACTGCAGCTTGCCGCCCTTGCCCAAGTCTGCGCCCCGCGATGCCTGGGCCTTCATGATCGTCTCCAATTGCTCGGCCAGGATCGGCACGAAGCGCAGCGCGATGGTCAAGACCAGCGACAATTCGTGCGCCGGGATGCGCAACCGCGAGAAGGGAGCCAGCATATCCTCCGCGCCGTGGGTCAACTCAGTAGTGGTGGTGGTATTGGTCAGCAGGCTGGCCAGGAACAGGAGGTCCAGAAAGCGCAACGTAGAGACCACCACCAACTGCACGCTGCCGTTGGTGATGTGGATGATCCCCCAGCGAAAGAGGGTGACCGAGACCATGTTCGGTGGCACAAAGGAGTCGCCGTAGAACAGGAGCTGCAAGAGGGCCAGGGCGATGATCAACCCCAGAGCCGGCTTGATGCCAGACAGGATGTACCTGACCGAGATGCCGGAGAGTGCCGCAAATCCGAGGCATACCAGCAACAACATGACGTTGCCGATGTAAGATAAGCTGAAGGTGATCGGCAACACCATCAGCAACATGATGGTGATCTTGGCCCGGGGGTCCAGGCGATGCACGATGGAGTTACCGGGAAGATACTGACCAATGGTGATATTTCTCAGGAATTCAAAATCTTCCATATCTCTCCCACCGCCTGCTCCACGTTCAATACGCCCACGTCCACCGGCTGGCCTCGTGACCTGAGTTCATGCATAACCTCGGTGACCTGGGGCACGCCCAGGCCATACCGACGCAGTTCCTCACGCCGGGCGAAGATCTCCCGGGTCGAGCCAGTCATGACGGTCTTTCCATCGGCCAGGACGTAAATCCTGCTCACCAACTCGGCCATGTCCTCCATATTAGGTGACACGAAGATGATCGTCATCCTCTCCTGCTCATGGAGGTCGCGGATACGGCCCAGCAACTCTTTGCGGCTCCGCGGGTCCAGCCCTGAGGTGGATTCGTCCAGGATCAGCACTTTGGGCTGCAGCGCCAGCACCCCGGCTATGGCCGCCTTACGCATCTCACCGCCGCTCAGCGAGAACGTGTAACGGTCTTTGAACTCCTCGAAGCCCAGCCCCACCATCTCCATGGCCCACTTGACTCGGGGCCGTAGCTCCTCCAAGGACAACCCCATCTGGCGGGGACCAAAGGCGATGTCGTCTCCCACCAGGCGCTCAAAGAGCTGATCTTCCGGATATTGGAAGACCAACCCCACCTTCTGGCGCAGTTTCCGCAGGTCCAGACTGGGGTCACTAAGGTCCTGGCCGTCCACGATGACCTTTCCCGGCTCTCGGGGCCGGATAAGCCCATTGAGATGTTGGACCACGGTGGATTTGCCGGAACCAGTGCGACCGATGATGCCCACGGCATCGCCGGGATAGATCTCCATGCTCACACCGTGCAAAGCCACCGCTTCCAGAGGCGTGTTCCGGAGATAGGTGTGATGAAGATCGTTGACCCTTATTATTGGTTCAGCCTTCTCCATTTACCTGTCTCTCCCCGGCGCTGGCTCTGAGCACGTTGCTCACCACCTCCTCCACGGTCACCAGGTTCCGGGGGAAGGCGGGGATGCGTCGGCTCAGCGCGTGGGCTAACTCGGTGACCTGAGGCACATCCAGCTGCAGTTCTCGTAGCTCATCCACATGGCTGAAGACCTCCCGTGGTGAGCCCTCCATAACGATCTGGCCCAGCTCCATGACGATGACGCGGTCACCCTCCGCCGCTTCGTGCATGAAATGGGTGATGGCGATGACGGTCACGCCGCTTTGATGGAGCCTGCGGACAGCAGCCAGGACGCCCTCCCGGCCCACCGGGTCCAGCATGGCGGTGGCTTCGTCCAGAACCAGGCATTCCGGCTCCATGGCTATGACCCCGGCGATGGCCACCCTTTGTTTCTGGCCGGCGGAGAGAAGGTGGGGCGCTCGCTGGCGGTAAGGGGTCATCTCCACCACCTCGAGGGCCCTGGCAACCCTCTTTTGCAGCTCTTCCCGGGGCAGCCCTAGATTCTCCGGGCCGAAAGCCACGTCTTCCTCAACCACGGTGGCCACGATCTGGTTGTCCGGAATCTGGAAGACCATGCCCACGGTGCGGCGAATGTCCCGGACGTGAGCCCTGTCCCTCGTGTTCCAGGCGTTCACCCAGACCTGGCCCCTGGTGGGGACCAGCAGCGCATTCAGGTTCTTGGCCAGGGTGGATTTTCCCGAGCCGTTATGCCCCACGATGACCAGGTATTCACCCTTCTTGACCTGCAGATCGATGTGTTTTAAGGCCTCGATGGGGTGCTCGCTCTCGGCGTTATAGGAAAAACTAACGTCCTCGATGCGGATCAATGGTTCGGGTGCCAACTACCGCCTCCAGCATCTGCGGGTTCGCCAGCCAACAAAAAGCCCCTTCGCAACGACCGAAGAGGCCCAGGGTGCCCCAGGATACCGATCTGGCCGTCTCGGTCGTCACCGATCCAAGCGGGTATTAGTAGCTCTCGGGCTTCGCCAGCGAGGCTCCGACGACAGCAGGCCTCGGCCGCCTCAGCCTTTCTGCTACCTGCCATCCAATGCTATCTGTCTCACCGCCGGACATACCGGTAGGTGGCTGACGCCATTATACAGCACTCGATGGCTCAAAGGCAAGATTGGCCCATTGAGCGATAATCTCGAAGGGATCGGGGTCTAGTCGCCGCGCCGGTGCTTCTTCCAACCGACCTGAGAATTTGCGGCCCCTCCGTATTGGCCTTTGTCGCCGGCTGGCGACAGATGTAGCGCCAGAGAGGTCTGGCCAACATTAATCTTCGTGTCGTCGTCCTCACGGTGGGATGGCGGTGAATGCTCTCGTCGGCTTGAGACGAAGTTTTCCCAGTGAAGAATCGCCCACTGCCGGCCCGAGGCCTTGCCTTCAGGGTTCTGGTGTGGTAACATTCGTCCTCGCCGGTCACGGCATGGGAAAAACTCGGGGGAAAGAAAGCATGAGCACCAAGCCCAGCAAGCATCTGGAGACGTTCCCTAATCCCCAACCAGGGAGAGAGTACACCATCCGCCACGTGTGCCCGGAGTACACTGCCGTTTGCCCTATCACCGGGCAGCCCGATTTCGGCAACATCATCATCACCTACGTCCCCGATCAGAAGTGTGTGGAACTGAAGTCGCTGAAGCTCTATCTCTGGTCTTTTCGTGAGGAAGGGCACTTCTACGAAGAGATAACCAACCGAATTCTGGACGACCTCGTAGCCGCTTGCGAGCCTTTGCGAGCGACAGTGATCGGTCAGTTCAACGTGCGCGGTGGGATCTCCAGCACGGTGATCGCACGCTACGAGAGGCCAAAGTAGCGGTGTGGCACCCCCTCCAAGCTGGGCGCGGAGCGCATGGGGGATTATAAGCGAATAAAGCCCGAGCTCTACCCCTTCCCGACGGCGCAGCTTGAAATCTCTCACCGGAGGCCGCAGATGAAAGTCGTGGGCAAGATCCTGAAGCTATTGGGCCTACTCCTGGCACTGGTTCTTCTGTCAGCACTCGCTGGCGGCTACCTCCTCGTCCAGCGGACCTTCCCCCAGACCTCCGGCACCACTCGGGCCCCGGGGCTCAAGGACCGGGTGGAGGTGCACCGTGACACCTGGGGCGTGCCCCACATCTACGCCGAGAACGTGGAAGACCTCTTCTTCGCCCAAGGCTACGTCCACGCCCAGGACCGCCTCTGGCAGATGGAGATGAACCGGCGCATCGGGGCGGGCCGGCTCTCCGAGATCTTCGGCAAGGTCACCCTGGAACAGGACCTCTTCCTGCGGACCATGGGCTTCAAGCGCGTGGCCGACCAGGAAGCGGCCCTGGCCGATGGCGAGACCAGGCTCATCCTGGACTCCTACGCGAAAGGCGTCAACGCCTTCATCGACTCCCACCGAGACCGCCTGCCTCTGGAGTTCACCATCCTGGGCTTCAAGCCCGCCCCCTGGACCCCGGCCGACAGCCTGGTCTGGGCCAAGGTCATGGCCTACGTCCTGGGCGGCAACTATGCCTCCGAACTCCTGCGGGCGGCCATCATCGCCCAGCTGGGCCAGAAGGCCATGGAGGACCTGGAGCCCAGCTACCCCAAGGAGGCGCCCCTGATCATCCCCAGTGGGACCAGCTACCAGGGCTACGACCAGATAGATCTATCGGCACTCCGGCTCCTGCGAGCCCTGGTGGGCTCGGTCCAGGACGGCGCCGGCTCCAACAACTGGGTGGTAGACGGAGCCAAGTCGGCCACCGGCAAGCCCCTCCTGGCCAACGACCCCCACCTGGGCATCCAGATGCCCTCCATCTGGTACCTGAACCACCTGAGCGGCGGCGGGTTCCAGGTCATCGGCTCCTCCTTCCCGGGCGTGCCGGGGGTCATCATCGGTCATAACGCCCGCATCGCCTGGGGCGTCACCAACGTGGGGCCCGACGTGCAAGACCTCTACATCGAGAAGATGAACCCCCAGGACTACAAGCAGTACGACTTCCAGGGCAAATGGGAGGAGGCCCAGGTAATCGAGGAAGAGATCGTGGTCAAGGGGGAAAAGGAGCCCCGGGCCCTCCAGGTGTTGGTTACCCGTCATGGACCCATCATCACGCCGGTGCTCAAGGGCGCCAAGGACACGCTGGCCTTGCGCTGGACGGCTTTGGAGCCCACCCAGATCTATCGCAGCGTGGTCCTCCTGGACCGGGCCGGCAACTGGGATGAATTTCGCCGGGCCCTGTCCTACTGGGCGGTGCCCTCCCAGAACTTCGTCTACGCCGACCTGGACGGGAACATCGGCTACCAGACACCCGGCCTCATCCCCATCCGGGCCAGGGGCCACGGCCTGGTGCCGGTGCCGGGCTGGAGCGGCGAATACGAGTGGCTGGAATACATACCCTTCGACAAGCTGCCCCGCACCTACAACCCGCCCGCGCATTTCGTGGCCACCGCCAACAACAAGGTGGTGGGCGACGACTACCCCTACTTCATCTCCGCCGAATGGGCCACCCCCTTCCGAGCAACCCGGATCACCGAGCTTTTGACCAAAAAACCCCAGCTATCCGCCCAGGATTTCCAGGACATCCAGGCCGACCTCACCTCCATCCCTGGCAAGGAGCTCGCCAGCTACCTCCTACGGCTCAAGCCGCAAGATGCGAGGCAAAAGCAGGCTCTGGACTACCTGGCCAAATGGGACTACCGCCTGACCCGGGATACCGTGGCCGGCGCCCTCTACGAGGTGACCCTGGTGAACGCCATGCGCAACACCTTCGCCGATGAGCTGGGGGAGCTATACAAAGACTACGAGCGCATGGCGCTCTTGCCCTTCCTGCGCCTTCTGCCCCAGGCCGATTCACCCTGGTTTGATAACCAGTCCAGCCCACAGAAGGAGACCAGAGACGATATCCTGCTCCAGAGCTTAGAGCAGGCCCTGGACTATCTGCAAGGCCGCCTGGGGAAGGACATGGGCAGGTGGCAGTGGGGGGCCATTCACCAGGCCACCTTCGGTCACCAATTGGGGGCGGTGAAACCCCTGAACCTGGTCTTCGACCGAGGGCCCTATCCCCAAGGCGGTGACTCCGGCACGCCCAACAACGCCGCCTTCAGCACGAAGGACTTCCACCAGACCTGGGTCTCCTCCTATCGCCAGATCATCGACCTGGGCGACCTGAACAGGTCGGTGTGGGTGCACACCACCGGCCAGTCGGGGCTGCCATATAACAAGCACTACGGGGACATGATCCCTCTATGGCGCGAGGTCCGGGCTTTCCCCATGTGGTTCGCCCGGGCCGACGTGGAGAAGAACCGGGAGGCACTGCTTGTCCTGGTAGGAGGAGCAGGTAGCAAGTAGCCGGTAGCAAGGAGCAGAGGGCAATGAGCGGCTAGCTGCTATCCGCTGACCGCCAGCTGCTCTCCACCCCCTGCTACTGCTCCCAGGAAATTCCACCGGTCCCGCTGCGGTAAAGGCCCCGCTCCGTCCCGGCGTAGAGCACCTGAGGATCGGTCGGGTCTATGGCCAGGGCGGTCACGCCCAGCCCGCCCAGGCCGGTGCTGGCTGGCCCCCAGTTGTTGCCGCCATCGTTGCTCTTGAAGACCCCCTTAGGTCCCCCCACGTACATCACGCTGGGCTTCAGGGGGTCGATGGTCACGCTGTTCAGGGCGATTTTCCATATCCCACCGGCAATGGGCAGCCAGACGTCACCGCCGTCGGAGGACCGATAGAGCCCCTCGGTCGTGGCCGCGAAGATGACCCCCGGCCGCTGGTAGTGCAGCGCCAGGGCGTTAACCGCTGCCTCCAGCGATCCCACCGCTGACCAGTCCACGCCGCCGTTAACCGAACGATAGACCTCGCCGCTGCGAGTCCCGGCGAAAATGGTGGGAGAACCCTCCCCAGGCCCTTGCTTGCCCGGGGTGGGGTCGATAGCCAGAGCGGTGACGGCGGTATTTGGCCTTATCCCTCTCTCCACTGGCGCCCAACTGGCTCCCCCGTCCAGGCTCTTATGCACTCCCTTGGCGGTTCCGGCGTAGACCATGCTGGGCCGGTTGGGGTCCAGGGCCACGGCGTAGACGTCCACCCCCTTCAATGGGGTGGCTGCCCAGCGTTGCCCGCCATCCACGCTCTTGTAGAGCACGCCTCCTGGATATGACCTTTCGCCGTCGGTGCCGGCGTAGAGCACACTGGGGCTCGCCGGATCCATGGCCAGGGCCCGGACCTTCAGCGGGTGCATGATGCCGGCGTTGGCTGCCACCCAGTTGCCCGTCGCCTGGGTGCGTTTAAGGACGCCGTTAGCCGCGCCTACGTATAAAGTGGTGGGGTTGCGGGGGTTGACCAGGATGACGTTGGGCGCCTGGACCACGGCAGGGGGCAATGCCGTGGGCGTAGGCGTGGGCGGGTAGACCGGGACCGGCTGCACCGCCAGGGCCGGTGGCTGGCCGCTCCAGACGAAGCTGGTCCCGGTGGCCAACCTCCTGGCCTCCCCGCCACCAGTGGGCTGGGCAAAGACCTCACCGTGCCGCACGAAGCCGATCCACTTGCCGTCCGGCGACCAGGCCACGGGCTGGTGATAGTCGCCGCTAAACCTGTTCCTGCCGCCAGCCTCCACATCCCAGACGTAGAAAGCGCTGGGCCGGGCGCTTTCCGGTGCGTAGAAGGCGCCGTAGAGCAGGGATTTCCCATCCCAAGACCAGCACAGGTAGGGGTCCTGCTCGAAGGGCTCGTCTCCGGTTGTAACCTGGCGGCGATTGCTCCCATCGGCGTTGATTACATAGACCCGGGTGTTGAAAGTATAGGCGATGAACCGGCCATCGGGGGACCAGGCCGGACTCTCTCCGCCCGCGCTGGTTAACTGGATCTGATCGCTGCCATCGGGGTACATCACCCAGACCTGAGACCGGCCGCCGCGTTTGGCGGAGAAGACGACGCGCCGACCGTCGGGAGACCAGGAGGGGCTGGAGCCATCGCCCAGGTCCCGCGATTCCGCTCCCCGACCACGGACCAGGACGATCACGCTTTCCTCACCACCCCGCTGTTGGGAGTAAAGGATGGCGCTGCCATCGGGGGACCAGGCCCGGGCCCCCACCTGGCCCTGGCCCACCAACTGGCGCTGGCCGGAGCTGGAGCTCACCGCATAAATCGGCAGGTTCGGACCCTTGCCCAACGCGGTCAGCAAGAGCCACTCCCCGTCGGGCGATGGGGCGACCATCTCGCCGCTTCCCACGAAGAGAAGCCTCTTCCCGCTGCCGTCAGCATTCATCAGGTAAGCCCGACCCTTGGAGACTAGCATCAGGCGCCCAGGCAGTGGTGGCCGGACACCGACGGAGAGAGGGTTCGACAAAAATGACCTATCAGCGACAAAAAGGCAGAGGATCACCGACGCCGCCAACGTGGCTGACCACACGAGCCTCCGCGAAGCACCACGGTTGCTGGCCCAGGAGCCGGCGGCGTGGAGGCACCAGGGAACAAGGCCGATCACCAAAAGACACAGGTAAATCCCCTTCATCTCATCCCGGGTCAGGCTCTGTTCTCCGGCATCCACGAAGGTCCAGGCGGCCCAGGGAGAGGTCAGGACCCCCATCAACGCCGCCACCATCCCGGCCTTGACCCGGGCCAGGCCCAGGAGCCTCCGGGCCAAGAAGAAGTTATAGCCGGCGATGGCCAGCATCGGCAGCGACATGGTCAGGCCCAGGAGCCGCCAGGGGTGCTCTTCCAGGGTGAGGTCCACGCGGCCGACCAACCAGGCCAGCAGGGCGCCGTAGGCCAGGTCGATGAGCGCGCCGCCGACAGTGGCCCACAGGGCCAGCCGCAAGAGCCTCTTTTGCCCCACCTCCGCCGAGACCTCCAGCAGGACCAGGGCCCCGGCCAGGACGAAAGTATTCCAAATGTAGTTGCCCAGGAGCACCACCGGCACCGCCGCCGCGGCCAACCACCTGGGCGCCATAAAGTAGAAGGGCAATAGGGGAGGGAAAAGGTTCAGGACCCTTGAGCTTCTCGTCTTGTCCATATCTCGGTTCACCGCGGCTTACAGAGGATCTCTTTCACCCTCAAGCTGAAGAAATCCTGGGCGTGAGCTGGCTGGAGCACCACCGCGGTGTCGGCGCCCCGCCCCGTGCCGGCGATGGCGATGACCTCCTCATCGGTGCGCGCCAGCCCGGCGTCCGCGGCCATGAGAGCCATCTCGCAGGCTACCTTCACCCCCTCGCCCAGCACTCGCAGCGCGAAGGCGATGATCTCCTCGGTTTGATAGGTATTGAGCCGGCGCCGCACCGCCCGGCCTACGCCGCCAAAGGCATGGGTGGCGGTCAAGATGGTGGCGCCATGGGCCAGGATCTCCTCGCGCCTCTCCCCGACCAGCTCCTGGGTGTTCGGCCCTCGGAAGCCCGTGGAGTGCGTCACCACCACCAGATTAAACCCCTCAAAATATCGGGCCGCCGCGGCCCCCGTATCGCCCCTAGTGGTGGCCACCAGGATGGTCTCGATCTCCAGCTCCTGGGCCCGGTTCCTGGCGATCTCGAAGGTCCGCTGGGTGTTGGCAGCCCCGGCCTCCGCGAAGTACACCGTTTCCACTCTGATCTCAGACATCTCCCTTTCCCTCCAGGCCTGGTCCCGGCAGCACCGCCTCTCCTCTCCTGGTCAGTCGCCGGTAGAGGGACTGCAGTTGCGCCGGTGAAAGTTGTTTCCCGCTCTCGAAGTATTCCACCGCCACCTGGCCAATGGCCCAGGTCCCGGCCGCGGCGATGCTCCCGGAGATCGCCCACCCCGGCCCCGGCAGAGCCTTGGCCGCCGCTTGAGCCAGGTAGCGCAGGAAAACCCCGGTGGCGATGGTAGCTATCAGCTCCCGGGCATGGTCAGCGGTCATGGGCTCGCCGTAGATAGCGGCTATCCTCAGCACCAGGCGCACTTGGTTGGCGATGAGAAAGGGAATGTCCACGCCGGGGATGGGCTCGGCCCCCACCAGGGCGCTGGTGCCCACGGCGTTGCGGATAGCCCGGTGGGCGGCCTGGCGGCGATATGCCGGGAGCTCGCGCCCAAGGGCCACAGCCAGAGGAGGGTGGGCGTCCACCACCCGGGGCATCAGCATGGTCGCCACGTTGCGGCCGTTCCGGGCGCAAATGGGGACCACCGGCACGCCCAGCTTGTGCGCCAGATCATCGCGGACGAGAGCCAGATCGCGCTTCACCAGGTCGATCTTATTCAAGGCCACGATGACCGGCTTGCCGGTGCGATGTATTTGTTGAAACAGGGAGAAGTCGGCCTGGCGGATGCCTGCCGCTGCGTCCAAGAGTAAAACCACCACCTCGGCCCGCTCCACGGCCGACAGGGCGATCTGGGCCCGCTCTACACCGCTGACCTCGCCGAAGCCTGGGGTGTCGATGAGAGTGATGGGGCCTAACTCCTCCGTCACCAGCTCCCTGGTGGTGCCCGGCAGGGCCGACACCCGGGAGACCTCTTGCCCCTGCAGCAGATTGAACAGGGTGGACTTTCCCGAGTTCACCGGGCCGATGATGGCCACCCTGGCCTCGGCCTCCCGGCTGATCTCGTCCCCCATGGCCTCCCAATCCAGGGACGTGAGCAGCGAGCGGATCTCCTGCATGACCGTAGGGATCTTCGGCAATTCCACCTCCTATTTAGCCGATAGCAGATACCCATCACCATTCGCAATCCGCCAGGTGAGCCCGCATAATATAGCAAATTGACGCCAAAATTACCAGCAAGCGTTTGCCTTGACGCACGCCGCTATATATGGCCAACGGCTGATAGCTGATGGCAGATAGCAGCTAGCGGCTCCCTGCCCTCTCCTCCCTACTATTTGTTTTTCTGGCATACGACAGCAGGTGTCAGCATAAGGGCCATGAACGGTGCGCGTTATCTAAGTCGAGTTAGATTAGGCCAGTAGCGTTTGCCTTGACGCCATCCAGCCCGACTGCTATAATAAACTCAAATCCGGCTTTTCGTGCGGTACCTCAGCGAGGTGGCGTCCGGATGCCAAAGCTCGGAGACCTGCTTTTTAAGGACACCGTGGGGCTCACCCCGGGCGCAAAGAGGCGCTATTGGAGTGAGACCCTCGCCGCCTACCTGTACCTGTTGCCAGCCATTCTCATCATCGTGACCTTCCACTTCTTCCCCATTTTCTATGCCTTTTTCATCAGCCTCAACAAGTGGAGCATCCTCCAGGAAAGGTTCGTGGGCCTGCAGAACTACGCACGCCTGCTCTGGGATCCCGACCTCTGGAACTCGCTTCTGGTGACCATCTGGTATGCCCTGGGCACGGTGCCCTTCGCCCTGGCCATCTCGCTCTTCATCGCCATCCTGCTCTTTCAGAACATCCAGGGCCGGGGCATCTTCCGCACCGTTTACTTCCTCCCCAACATAACCTCGGTGGTGGCCGCCGCGGTGGTGTGGGGCTGGGTATTCAACGCCCAATATGGAGTCATCAACTACTTTCTGGAATTGATCGGTTTCCAACCGCTCCAGTGGATACTGGAGCCCACCGGCGTCTTCAAGATGTTCCTTGAAAACCTCGGCCTCAACGTTCCCGAGTGGGCCGGGGGGCCCAGCCTGGCCCTGGTGGCGGTCATGATCATGACCATCTGGAGCGCCATCGGCTTCAATATGATTATCTACCTGGCGGGCCTGGGAAACATCTCCAAGGAGCTGTACGAGGCGGCCCGCATCGACGGGGCTACCGAATGGCAGGTCTTCAGGAAGATCACCTTCCCGTTGCTTTCGCCCACCACTTTTTTCCTTCTGGTAGTGTCGGTGATCCGGTCCTTCCGGGCTTTCGATGGCATCTACGCCATGACCACCCGCAATGGCCCGGCCGGCGGTCCACTGAACACCACACGCACAGTGACAGTCTATATCTACAACACCGCTTTCGGCGCCGGGAACCCCAAAATGGGGTACGCGGCTGCCGCTGCCTTCATCTTGATGGCGGTCGTTTTGATCTTGACTATCGTTCAATTCCGGTACGTTGGCGAAAAGGTGCACTACGAATGACGAGTCAAAGTTACCGGTTACTGGCTCCAAGAAAGAGAGCAAGGAAACGCCAGGGCACGTGGCAACTGCGCCTGGCACGCTGGGCCGGGCTGGCGCTCATCTACGCCCTTTTGACTCTCGGTGCCCTGACCATGGTCTTCCCTTTCTATTGGATGGTGTCCACCGCCTTCAAGTCCATCCAAGAGGCCCTGATCTTCCCGCCCACCCTGGTGCCAACGGAGTGGCTCTGGAGCAATTTCCGAGAGGCCTGGGAGGCCGCGCCCTTCCCACGGTACTTCGCCAACACCACCTTTATGGCCTCGGCTTCCACCCTGGGCACCCTCATCACCACCGTCCTGGCCGCCTATGCCTTCGCCCGGATGCGCTTCTTTGGAAAGAATGTGCTATTTATTCTATTCATGGCCACCATGATGATGCCCTTCGAGGTGATCCTGATCCCGAATTTCTTGATCATCAAGACCCTAAAATGGTACAACACCTTCCTGGCTCTCATCGTCCCCTGGACCGCCAGCGTCTTCGGCATATTCCTCCTGAGGCAGTTCTACCTGAGCCTGCCCAAGGACCTCTTCGATGCCGCCGTCATAGATGGATGTTCCCACTTTAGATTTCTGTGGAACGTGGCGGTGCCGCTGTCGGTGCCCGCCCTGATCACGGTGGGCATTTTCAGCTTCCTGGGGAGCTGGAACTCGCTGTTATGGCCCTTGATCGTCACCAGCAACCCGGAGATGCGTCCCATCCAGGTAGGCCTGACCGCCTTCCAGAGCGAGGCCGGCTCTTACTACAATCGCATGATGGCCGCCGCCACCCTGGCCGTTCTGCCCATAGTGGCCATGTTCCTGGTGGCGCAGAAGCAGTTCGTGGAGGGCATCGCCCGTACGGGGTTAAAGGGGTAGGCGAGGAAAGGGCAGGAAAGGTAGGTGATGGAGAGGACTATTCCTGAATCAACTCCCGACTAGCTGTAACAAATCCTAATTCTTCGGAGGAATTCACGCCATGAAAAAGATCTTAGCTGCGGTGCTTTTGTCAGGCCTGGTGGCCTCCTTGGTGGCAGGCTGCGGGCCCACGCCCGTCCCGCCCACCGCCACGCCCAAGCCGGTGGGGCCCACCGCCACCCCAGCGCCGCCTACCGCAACCCCCGTACCCGAGCCAGTGACCGTGGTCTTCTGGCACACCCAGACCGGCGTCAACGCCAAGGCCCTGGACGCCATGGTGGCCGACTTCAACGCCACCAACACCAAGAAGATCACCATCAAGGCCGAGTTCCAGGGCAACTATACCCAACTGTATCAGAAGATCCTGGCCGCCATCCAGGCCGGCAGCCCTCCCGACATGGCCGTGGCCTACGAGAGCCAGATCGCCGACTACATGAAGGCCAGGGCGGTCATCGAGCTGGACGACTTTGTGAACAAGCTGCCTAAGGAGAGCCTGGCCGACATCTTCTCCGGCTACATGGAGACCAACAAGTTCCCCCAGTACGGGAACAAGATGCTGTCCTTCCCGTTTACCAAGAGCCTTTTGTCCCTCTACTATAACGAGGACATGCTCAAGGAAGCAGGCGTCCGCATCCCCACCGCTGACAAACCGTTCACCTGGGACGAGTTCGAGAAGGCGGTAATGGCCCTGCAAAAGAAGGACGCCTCCGGCAAGGTCACCCAGTACGGCTTGACCCTGGGACTGGATGCCTCCACCATCGACGGCTGGATCTACTCCCGGGGCGGCAAGCTCCTGAAGGACGACCTCTCCGGCGTTGCCTTCAATGCTCAGCCCGCCTACGATGCCTACGCCCTGGTGGACCGCCTGGTCAAGGGCACCTACGCCTACCAAACCAAAGGATACGACTACCAGGCTGATTTCGGCAACAAGAAGGTAGCCATGTTCTTCGGTTCAAGCACTGGTCGCCCCTTTGTAAAAGCAGCACTAACGGACAAGGACACCAAGAAAGAGAAGTTCAAGTGGGGCATCACCATGATCCCTCAGGGCGACCCGGCCAAGGCGGTGACGGTCATGTACGGGGCCAACATCACCGTCTTCAAGACCACCCCAGCCAAGCAGGCAGCGGCCTGGGAGTTCATCAAGTGGTTCACTGACACGCCACAGAGCGTGAAGTGGTCCATTACATCGTCCTACATGCCCATCCGCAAGTCGGCCGCCGAGAATGCCGATCTCAGGAAGGCCTGGGAGACCGACATCCAGGGCAAGCAGGCCTTCGACATGATCCAGTATTCCCGGCCCGAGCCTAACGTCCGCGGCTGGCAGGATGCCCGGACCTTCTTGGAGGACGCTCTGCAGAGCGTGATCTCCGGCAAGGCCGCCCCCAAGGATGCCGTGGACACCGCGGCGGCCAAGACCAATAAGGCCATCGAGGAGGCGAAGTAAACTCTTGCGCCGCATTCCAAGTCTTTAACTAGTAAAGACTCCGCTGAAAAAACGAGGGTTTAACCGCAGAGCACGCCGAGCCCCCACCCCGGCCCTCCCCGTCGACGGGGAGGGCGAGGGTGGGATGTGTTCGCGTGATGGTCCCGGAGTTCAACTCCGGGACATCAGCGGCTGGAACGACTTTTTTCAGTGGGGTCAGTGAAGGAAATGGGCTGCCGGGGGATAGGTGGCAGCCCATTTCTTTTTTGTGCCACCGGCACCTTTCCCCTACGCAAAGGCGATCCGCCTGCGGCGGACTGTCCCTCTCCCCGCGGGGGAGAGGTGAGGTGAGGGGGCCAACCTCACACTTGAATTGCATCTTTGGGTGGTGTATATTGCTCACCGCAGGCAGTTTTCGACCGACAGACACAGGCTGTACACGGTCTAAGAGGAAACGCCATGGGCCTCAGCATCGGTATCGTGGGTTTGCCCAATGTGGGGAAGTCCACCCTCTTCAACGCCCTCACCCACGCCGGAGCGCCAGTGGCCAGCTTTCCCTTTACCACCATTGAGCCCAACGAGGGCGTGGTCACCGTCCCTGACCCCCGCCTGGCGCGACTGGCCGAGATCGTCCACCCGGAACGAGTGGTGCCCACCACCATCCAGTTCGTGGACATCGCCGGGCTGGTAAAAGGGTCCAGCAAGGGGGAGGGACTGGGCAACCAGTTCCTGGGCCACATCCGCAACGTGGACGCCATGGTCCTGGTGGTGCGCTGCTTCACTGATGCTAACGTAGCCCACGTGGACGGCACCGTAGACCCCCGCCGGGATATCGAGACCCTGTTCATCGAGCTGGCCCTGGCCGACCTGGCCACCGTGGTCAGGCGCCACGACAAGGTCCAGCAGGCCCTTCGTTCTGGCGACAAGCGCTACCAAGCTGAGCTGGCGGTACTGGAACGCCTGAAAACCCACTTGAATGCCGGTCGCCTGGCCCGAACCCTGGGGCTGCACCAGGAAGCACGCGAGCTGATAAAGGGGTTACATCTACTCACCGACAAGCCGCTCTTGTTCGTAGCCAACGTGGGAGAGGACCAGCTCCCGGCGGCGGCCAGCCAACGCCTGGCCGATACCGCCATCGTGGAGGCGATGGCGGAAAGCGTGGGCGCGGAAGCCCTGGCCATCTGCGCCAAGTTGGAGGACGAACTGGTGGCCCTCGCCCCGGAGGAGGCGCAAGCCTACCTGGCCGATTGTGGTGTCAGCGAGCCGGGCCTGGCCCGCTTGATCAAGGCAGCCTATCGCCTCCTGGATCTGGCCACCTTTTTCACCACCACCGGAGAGAAAGAGGTCCATGCCTGGACGGTGGTCAAGGGCACCAGGGCTCCCCAGGCGGCAGGCAAGGTGCACACGGACATGGAACGGGGCTTTATCCGGGCCGAGGTGATCGGCTTCCCTGAGCTAGATAAACTCGGCTCACTTCACACCGCCCGGGAGAAGGGCCTGATTCGCCTGGAAGGAAAGGAATACGCGGTCCAAGACGGGGACGTGATCCACTTCCGGTTCAGCGTGTGATCGCGACGAGGTGGAGGTTCAAGGACGCAAAGCACGCAGTGCAACCGCCCAATCCACGTTCAGGCTTGACAGATTGCTATTCGATATTATAATCGCTGGTGTCAATAGCAGCTCCTGATGTCCCGGAGTTCAACTCCGGGACATCAGGGAAATCGCTGGTGTCAATAGCGGCAAAGAAAAACAGCGGTCGGGAGGTCATGAGGATGAGTGACCTGGTGGGCAAGACCCTGGGACAATATCAGATCATCGAGCAACTGGGCCAGGGGGGCATGGCCACCGTGTACAAGGCCTACCAGCCCTCCCTGGACCGCCACGTAGCAGTCAAGATCCTTCCGGCCCAACTGGCCAGTGACGAGAGCTTTGTGGCCCGCTTTATCCAGGAAGCCAGGTCGGTGGCCAAGCTGCGGCATCCTAACATCGTCACCGTCCACGACTTCGGCACCGAGGGCGACGTCCTCTACATCGTCATGGAATGCGTGGATGGCGGAACGCTCCGACAGTTCCTGGGGAAGCCGGTGGACCTGGTCACCGTGGAGCGCATGATCCACCAGATCGGCAACGCCCTGGGCTATGCCCATGACCAGGGCATCGTCCACCGGGACGTGAAGCCCGGCAACGTCCTGTTAGACAAGGAGGGCTGGCTCCTCCTCTCCGACTTCGGCATCGCCAAAGCCTTGGAGAGCCAGGAGGGCATCACCAAAACTGGCATGGGCGTGGGCACGCCGGAATACATGGCCCCGGAACAGGCCCAGGGGCAGGCGGTAGACGGCCGCGCGGACATCTATGCCCTGGGCGTCATGCTCTTCGAGCTGGTCACCGGCCAGGTGCCCTTCAAGGCCGACACGCCCCTGGGCATCATCATGCAGAAGATCACCGCGCCGTTGCCCTCCCCCCGCAGCCTGGTGCCAGACCTGCCGGAAGAGGTAGAGCAGGTGATCGTTAAGGCCATGGCCCGAGACCCCCAGGAGCGCTATCAGACCGCCGAGGAGATGGTCAATGCCCTATGGGCGGCCGTGAGCCCCGGCCAGGCCCGGGTGGCCCGGGGCGAGGAAAAGATCTACGTCCTCCAGGACAAGTTCACCCCCGAGGAGGCCAGGGCCAAGGCCCTGGAGAAGCGGGTGGACGCCTTCGGGGCCATTTCCAAGTTCTTGCTCTGGCCCAAGCCCGAGGAGATCGAGATCGCTTACTCGGAGAAACGCTACGAGCCCTTCTGGTTCGCCTCGTGCCATTCGCGGTTCTCCTACGACCGGACGAAGAAGTACCATGTGGAGGTGGGCGGGCCGGATGTGGTGACCGTCACCATCTACGACCGGGACCACGCGGCGGCCAGGGACAAGCGGGCCTACATCACCCTGGAGGGGATAGAGCATTGCCTGACCGAGCAACAGATTAGGCTTGTTTTGGATGCGGTCAGCGGGGAGTCAAAAGACCTGGAAAGGTACCTGGCCTATCCGAAGACGGAGATCGTCAATGGCCAAAGCCTGGCCAGCCAGGACGTCATCGTCATCGCCCCGAAGATCTCGGCCTCCTTTGTGATGAGGACCCTGATGGGTAAGGTAGGACGGCCCGCCGACGCCGACGTGATCATCCAGGAGGAGGTGGAGGTGGAGAACGTCCTCCTGGTATTCCGCCCGGTATGGGGCTTCGAGTTCTACTGGAAGACCAAAGACAAGAAAGCCACCCTGGAGCTAGACGGGGTCACCGGGGAGACGCGGCCCCTCACCCGACCTTTGCGCTCAGCGGGCGGGGCTGCTCCCAGCCGGGACTCCCTCTTCGACCTGGGCGCCGAGGCCCTGACCTCCTTCCTGGCCAAGACCACGGGCACGAAGAGGAGTGGATAAAGAAGGCCCGCCGCTTGCGTCAGGGTCGGTTTTGTGCTATACTTCCCCCGATTTGGGGCGGTGCCATCACCAGGCACCGCCTGGATTTGTCCGGGCTAGCACGGCGACATGCTGACGCCCATAGCCCCAAGTTCCTTTCTGCTTCGCGAGAGCCAGGATGCGCACCAGTCCTGGGGAACGCGGGGCAATCCCATGGAAAGGAGGTGCACGTGAACAACTACGAGTTGATGTTCATCGTCAAGCCGGAGGCCAGCGAGGATTCGTTCAACGCCACACTGAATAAGGTGAGCCAGCTAGTGGCCGACAACGGCGGCGAGGTGGGCAAGGCTGAGCCCTGGGGCCGGCGTAGATTAGCCTATCCCATCAAGAATATCCGCGAAGGCCAATATGCACTGATGCAGTTTAAGATGGCCCCGGACAAAACCGCCATCCTGGAACAAGGCCTCAAGCTGAATGAGGATATTATTCGGTATCTGCTCGTAAAGACATCGGCCTGAGGCCAATCGCCTGGCCACAGAAGCGCACCGAAGGTCCTTCGATCAATTCGGCGACAATCCATGTTCTCTGTGGCCCTCAGTCTCTGGCTGGTCGCAGTCTTCGCAACACAAGGAGGATAATGATGGCTAGCTTTCTGAACAAGGTTATGATCATTGGAAATGTCGGAAGAGACCCAGAGATGAGCTACACGCCGAATGGCAATGCCGTGACCAAGTTTAGTGTTGCGGTAAATCGCTTCTACAATACCCAGGACGGCCAACGCAAGGAAGAAACCGAGTGGTTCAACGTCGTTGCCTGGAACAAGCTGGCCGAATTGTGCGACAACTATGTCACCAAGGGCCAAAAGGTTTACGTGGAAGGCCGGTTCCAGTCGCGTTCCTGGCAGAGCCCCGACGGGCAAAAACACAAGGCCTTCGACATCGTTGCCAGGGACGTGGTCTTTATGAGCAAACCCAAGGGCACCGCGGTCGAAGAGGAGACCGTTGGTGGCGGTGAGGAGATCGAGCCCGGGGAGATACCCTTCTAGTCCGGGCCAAGATCTAACTCGATTAATTCAATTTCAGGAGCGATAACTTGGCAAAAAGAGTAATGAAAAGGCCTACCAGGAGACCAACCGGGGCCCGCCGAGAGGGCGGCAAGCCAAAATACATCCCCCATCGCAAGGTGTGTGGCTTTTGCGTGGACAAGGTCGACGATATTGACTATAAGGATGTGACCCGTCTGCGCCGCTTCATCTCCGACCGCGGCAAGATCGAGCCGCGGCGTAAGACTGGAACCTGCGCCCGACATCAGCGGACCCTCACCGTAGCCTTGAAGCGGGGCCGGCACGTGGCACTCCTTCCTTACACCGCAGAGCACATACGCGGCCAGTAGAGCGGCACTTGAATGATATCCTTAGGCACGTCCAAAACGGGCAGGCGAGGGGGAGCCCTTCGTCTGCTCGTTTACTTGTTTGGCCGCTAGACCGGAGGTATGGATCGAGTGGCAAAGAAGAAGGCGCAGAAGCCCACTACCCCGCCCCCCATGACCAAAAAGCAACTGTCCCGGTGGCAGAAGGAGCAAAGACAGGAGCTCCTGGCCAAGGTCTTCGTGGCCGTGGTGGTGGCTCTGCTGATCGGGGTTCTGGGGTTTGGCTACTTTCGAGAATTCGTCGCCAAGCCAAACGAGGCGATACTCTCCGTCAATGGCACCGCCATCAGCCTGGGCACCTATGCCAAGATCCTTACCTACAGACGATGGGAGCTCACCTTACAGATGGCTCGCCTGCAGGAATTGGTCGGCCGCTACGCCGGCGATGATCCAGAATACGCCATGATGCGCCAACTGGTAACGCAGCAGCTCCAGCAGGTCCAGGGTCAGTTGTATCTCGTGAACACCCAGTTGCCGGACGAGCTCATCGTCAACGAGCTGATCAGACAAGAGGCCAGACACCGGAATATCGCCGTGGGCACCGAGGAGGTGACCAAGGAGATAACAGACCGTTTCCAGCCCACGCCGGCCGAGCCGGTGACAACTACGACGGGGACGCCCACCCCTACGCCGATCCCAGCCAACAAGTGGCAGGAGAACTACAAGAACTACCTGGCTGACGCCAGGATCTCCGATAGCGAATATCGCCAGTGGAACGTAGAGCCATTGCTCTATCGGGACAAGCTCCGGGAGGCCATGGGGGCAACCATTCCCAAGGTGGCCGAGCAGGTCCGCGCCCGCCATATCCTGATGAAGGAGGAAGATAAGGCCAAGGAGGTCCTGGCCAAGCTTCAGTCTGGCGCCAGCTTCGAAGCCTTGGCCAAGGAGTACTCTACCGACGAGTCCAACAAGGACAAGGGTGGGGATCTAGGCTGGTTCCCCCGGGGCCATATGGTCCCCGAGTTCGAGAGCGCTGCCTTCAGCCTGGCCCCCGGGCAGCTCAGCCAGGTGATATCCACGACCTTCGGTTTTCACATCATCAAGCTGGACGAGAAGGATCCCAACCACCCCCTCGCCGACGAGGATTGGGAGAGCATGAAGGATCAGGCCTTCGCCCAGTGGCTGGACCAACAGATGAAAAGTCCTCAGGTCAAGCGCTACCTCGACTCCCCGAAGATGCTCTGGGCCAGCGACCAGGCGGACAAAGCGATCAAGGCTCGCCAGGCAGAGCCGCAGCGAAGGAGCACACAGCGATGAATCGGGAAGAGGCCCTGGCCCTGGTAGAAGCAAACCTGGACAATCCCAACCTGGTCAAGCATTGCCTGGCGGCCGAAGCGGTGATGCGGGCCCTGGCCCAGCACTTTGGAGAGGACCAGGAGCTGTGGGGGCTGGCCGGGCTGGTGCACGATGTAGACTACGCCCAAACCAAAGATGAGCCCGCCCGACACTCCCTGGTAGGCGCCCAGCTGCTAGCCCAGCGTGGTGTGGACCCCAGGGTCGTCTATGCGGTCAAGGCCCATAACGACGCCCACGGGGAACCCCGGCTCTCGCTCCTGGATCAAGCGTTATACGCCTGCGAGGGGCTCACCGGCCTGATCACCGCTGCGGCCCTGATCCGTCCGGAGAAGCAGCTCTCCATCGTCACGCCGGAATTCGTGCTGAATCGTTTCAAAGAAAAGAGCTTCGCCCGGGGGGTGCGCCGGGAGGAGATCCTGAGCTGCACGGAGATCGGCCTGACCCTGGAGCAACTGGTCACCATCGGGGTGAAGGCCATGCAGCAGATCGCGCCCGCATTGGGATTGTGAAGTGCGCCGTGAGAAAGTATGGTGCCTTTGCCGAGGCCTGCGACCTGCAGACCAGCGGCCTGGAAGGCGACGTGGAATTCTACGTGGAAGAGGCTAAAAAGGCTGCACCGCCGGTGTTGGAGCTGGCCTGCGGCACCGGCCGCGTCACCATCCCCATCGCCCAGGCCGGGGTGGACGTATGGGAGGTGGATTCATCCACCGAGTCGCTGATGGTGGCCACCGAAAAGGCCGAAAAGCTCAAGCCCTTTCCCGGCAAGCTCCACTTCCGCTTGGCGGACATGCGCGACTTCTCGCTGCGCCGCCGGTTTGACCTGATCATCGTCCCCCATCGCTCACTCCTGCAGTTGCCGACCCTGGAAGACCTGGAGCGCGCGTTGATTAACATCCGGCAAAACCTTAAGGACCAAGGCCGCCTCATCTTCAACGTCTTCGTCCCCGACCTGCGAGGAATGGCCAGCGATTGGAGCCAGCCCAGGCACGTGGGGGACGTCACCGACCCGTACACTAACCGTACCACCGTCGTCTGGGAGCTGACCAGCTACGACATCTACAACCAGGTGATCAACGCCAGGTACATCTACGACGAACTGAATGCCCAGGGAGAGGTGACCAGGCGGACCTACCGGGATATGAAACTTCGCTACATTTACCGCTACGAGATGCAGCTCCTTCTGAAGAATGTGGGATATGAGATCGTGGACCTGTACGGCGGGTTCGACCGGCGACCATTCGACCAGAGCTCCACGGAGATGATCTGGGTGGTGAGGAAGCCGGGCCAGGCTGCGCCACCGCTGATGCCAGCCATCGAGATGCCAAAAGGGAGCTGACGGCCTCCCGATGTCCCGGAGTCTCCGCCGAAGGCGACGGGACATCGGGATAAAGAACCATTCTGAGACCGAATTTCAAGCCCATGAGAGACAGACTTTCACCGGCCGAGATCGTCTTGCTGCGCCGCCAGAGGCGCCGGAACCACAAGAGAGGGCCCCTGAGGTTGATCCTCGCCATCGCCCTCCTGGTGATGCTGGGCACCTCCCTCCTGGCCACCACCGCCCTTGCCTCCGGGGTGGGCGCCGTAGCCGCGGTCTATGCCTACTTCGCCAAGGACCTGCCGGCCCCTGAGAGCATCGGCGAACAGACCTCCGCCTTCAAGACCACCAAGATCTACGACCGCAATGGCCATCTCCTCTACGAGATCTTCGACCCCCACGGTGGCAAGCGCACCACGGTCCCCCTTTCCGAAATGCCCAAGTACCTGCGCGATGCCACCATCGCCTCCGAGGATAAGGACTTCTATACCAACCCCGGGATCGATTACCGGGGCCTGATCAGAGCGGGGATGTCGGTGCTGGGGATAGGGGACGTGAGGCTCCTGGTAGGGGGCTCCTCCATCACCCAGCAACTGGTGAAGAACGTGCTCATTCCGCCCGAGGAGCGGGGCCTGCGGGTAGGCATTGACGCTTACAAGCGCAAGGCTAAAGAGATCATCCTGGCCCTGGAGATCACCCGGCGGTACAGCAAAGACCAGATCCTGGAGATGTACCTGAACGAGATCTACTACGGCAACATGGCCTACGGGGTGGAGGCGGCGGCGGAGAGCTACTTCGGAAAGCAGGCCAAGGACTTAAGCCTGGCCGAGAGTGCCATGTTGGCCGCCTTGCCCCAGGCTCCGGCCTGGAACTCGCCACTCACCAACCCCGAACAAGCCAAGAAGCGCCAAGCCATCGTGCTAGACGCCATGGCTCGGGAAGGATACATCACTCCGGAGCAGGCATTCAAAGCCAAGAACGAGAAGCTGCGCTACGCCAGCCAGAGGGAACAATTCGGCATCGAAGCTCCCCACTTCGTGTTCTACGTCCGGGACCTCTTGGAGAGGAAATACGGCGCGGACCTGGTGACCCGAGGTGGCCTCACCATCATCACCACCCTGGACCTGGATATGCAGAAGGTGGCGGAGAGGGTGGCTCGGGAGAAGATCCAAAAACTGGCAAAAGAGCACAACGCCCACAACGCCGCCCTGGTGGCCATCGACCCCCGCAACGGCGAGATATTGACCATGCTGGGCAGTGTGGATTACTACGACAAAAGCATCGACGGCCAGGTGAACGTGGCCATCTCCGAGCGCCAGCCGGGATCGTCGTTCAAACCCTTCGCCTACGTCACCGCCTTCGCCAAAGGGTGGACCGCAGCCACCATGGTCATGGACGTGCGCACTTCTTTCGACGACTCGCCCAACCCGCCGTACATCCCCGAAAATGTGGATGGCAAATGGCGAGGCGCCCTGCGCCTGCGCAATGCCCTGGCCTATTCCGAGAACGTGCCGGCGGTGAAGGTGACCCAATTCGCCGGAGTGGCCGACGTCATTGCCATGGCCCACCGTTTGGGCATCACTACCCTGAACCGGGAGGGCTTCTACGGCCTATCCATTACCCTGGGTGGTGGTGAGGTGAAGCTCCTGGACGAGGTATATGCCTTCGGTGTCTTCGCCAACAATGGGGTCATGGCTGGCCAGCCCCGGCCTTTCCAGGAGCGCCTGGCTGGCCACCGGGAGCTGGATCCGGCGGCCATCCTGAAAGTGATGGATTCCGACGGCAACGTCATCGACGAATACCGGGAGCCCCAGAGGAAAGAGGTGTTGAAGCCTCAACTGGCATACCTGATCACCAGCATCCTCTCTGACAATGCCGCCCGGTCCGCCTTCTTCGGCTGGAACAGCCCGCTCAAGCTCTCCCGGCCAGCGGCGGCCAAGACCGGCACCACCACTGACTGGCGGGATAACTGGACCGTGGGCTACACCCCGGACTTGGTCGCCGGGGTTTGGGTGGGCAACTCCAACAACCAGCCCATGCGCCAAAGCTATGGCTCCACCGCAGCAGCACCAATCTGGAACGCCTTCATGGAGGAGGTCTTAAAGGGTAAACCCATCTTGAACTTCCAGGAGCCTCCCGGGTTGGAGCGCAAAGAGGTCTGTGCCGTTTCTGGACAGTTGGCCACCAAGCACTGTCCCAACAAGACTACCGAGATCTTCATCAAGGGCACTGCCCCCACCACCGAATGCACCGTCCACCAGGCCTTCAAGATCGACAGGGTCAACGGCAAGCTGGCCACGGCCTACACGCCTCCCGAGGACATCGAAGAGAAGGTGTTCGAGATCTACCCGCCCGAAGCCGCCGATTGGGTCCGGGAGAACAAGATACCCCAACCGCCCACCGAGTACAGCGAGCGCAACAACCCCAATCCCACCGGGGGCGACGTGGCCATCACGAGCCCCAAGGCCTTCTCCTATGTAACTCAAACCGTGCCCATCGTGGGCAACGCCAAGGGTGACGGCTTCCAATTCTACCAGGTGGAGTTCGGCGAGGGCTTGAACCCGCCCGGTTGGACCCCCATTGGCCCTCAGCATTTCAACCAGGTAGATAACGGCCAGTTGGAGACCTGGGACACCAGCGGGATCAAGGATGGGTTTTACTCGCTGCAGTTAAGCGTGATGCGAAACGGCAACTTCCAGCGCGTGAGCGTCCCGGTGACCGTGGACAAGATCACGCCCACCGTGAAGATCGCTTACCCCTACAACAACGAAGCCTTCACGCTCCAGCCGGGCAACCCGGCTAACCTGAGGATCCAGGCCGACGCCGCCGATAACGCCAGGATGGATCGGGTGGAGTTCTACCTGGACGGCAAGCTAGTGGGCATTAGCACGGTGGCTCCGTACAACATCATGCTGCCGCTGGCCTCGCCCGGCCTGGGGGTCCATTCCATCTACGCCATCGCCTTCGACGCCGCGGGCCACCAGACCAAGAGCGCCGAGGTCAAGATCCGCATCATCCTAGAGCAGCCCAAACCCAAGAGCTCCCAACAACTCTTCTCATCGGTCTGAACGCCTGCCGGATGGCGCCAAGAGGCTCTCGAGCTTTCTTTACTAGCGAAGCTTCTCCTCTGAAAATAACATTAGCAGTCGGAGTGCAGCCTTCAGGCTGCCCGTGTCAAAAATCACCGCCCTCCAGGTAATCAATAACTGGCTAACGTTGCCAGCAATCGGGCAGGCATTGACAGGCTGAAGCCTGTACTCCAGTCATCTTGGACCGTCTTCCTGATGTCCCGAAGTTCAACTCCGGGACATCAGGACTGGAGCTCTCTGGCTAGCCGCGGCGGACGGAGGCCAGGGCGGCGATGATGCCAAGAAGCGCAGCGATGCCCACCACACCCAAGGCCGTCCACAGGACGGGGGCCTGCCCCTCCTGATGTCCCGGAGTTAAACTCCGGGACATCAGGGCTTGGAAGGGTGGCGCAGGCGTGGCCGTGGCGGTGGGGGTCGGCACGGGGGTGGGGTGAAGCACCGTGAAGGCGCTCTCTTGCTCCACACGGTAGAGCCCGTCATCGGTGACGACCACGCGTAAACTGTGGCGGCCCTCTGGGAGGGAGGCTGTATTCATCTCCAGCTCGGTAAGCCCTGACTCCTCCAGGAACAGCTTGCCATCCAGATAGACCAGGACCCGGTGCCTGCCGTTGGCTGGCTCGACCCGCAGGGGAATGGTCACCGTCCCCACCCAGGTGGTCTCCGCCGGGAAGATGGCCCGAGCGGTCAGCTTGGGATTGCGGAGAAAGGGAAAATCAAAGTAGCGCCGGTAGAGGGGCAAGACCTCGGTCCTGCCAGCGGCCAGGTACATGGCCCGCAGCAGGTCCTGGGGCCGGGCCAAGCGGTAGCGATTCTCTTCGAAGTAGGCCCGCAGGCCCTCGTAGAAAGCAGCGGGGCCCATCAGATCCTTGAGCTCTGACAGGAACGTGGCTCCCTGCCGGTAGGCGTGGTCGAAGTATTCTTCTTTCTTGGGATGGGCCAGGATAGGCCGGTTCAGGAACCCGTTGTCGCGGAAGTCCCCCCAGGTCTCCCATAACGGTTGATAGAGCTCTGGGTGTCGCTCTCTTATGAAATCCAGTGACAGGAAGGTCACCAACCCCTCGTCCAGCCAGGGATCACTCACTTGGTCGTTGCCCACCAGCCCATAGAACCACTGGTGGGCTATCTCGTGGGGCACCAGGATATCCAGCCATGGGCCGTTTTCCTCCAGCACGTCCCCGCGCAGGAAGACCAACCCTGAATGCTCCTGGGCCGGATGGCGCTTCTCCTTGTAACCGGTCTGGGCGAGATTCAGGTTGGAGTAGGGATAAGGAGCGATCCGGGCATTATAAAAACGCAAGGCCTCTCCGGCCCTGATCTTGACCCCGTCAACGACCCGGCTCAGGGTCGAGTAACGTGGGGACAAGGCCAGGGCAAAGTCCCGGACCCGGGTGGCTTTGAAGTGCCAGCGCGTGCCGCTCTGGGACACCGTCTCCCCGGTGGCGGCGATGACCAGGGGTCGGGAGGTCGCCACATAGACGTCGTAGTCGGCCACGTCGCTCACAAAGGGGTCCCCCAGGTCCATGTACTGGTAGCTCAGCCAGCCGGAGCGGTAGGCCGATAGCATGGGGTACCAGTCGCCCAAGGCCATGATGCCGTCGGAGAAGCCGAAGCGGCCATCCGCTGGCGGCAGGTCCAGTCGAAAGCGCAGGACAGCGATGGCCTGCTCCCCGGGCCCGAGTGGCCTTTTAAGTAGCAGTTCCAGGACCGTGCCGTTCCGGGCCGCTTGCACCGGCTGATCGTTGACCGAGCTAGAAGAGAGGCTAAAGGCACGGAAATAGGCAGGTGGTACCTGAAAGACCAATGAGGACAGGGTGGCTCCGGTTTCGTTTAGATAAGAGAGCTTCTCCACCGCCTCCAGGTAGCCCCCCTCGTAGTTGATTTCCACGCGAATGTCGTAGAATATGGGCGCCCGGGCCAGGGCTGGGGGTATTGCCAAGGTGTTGTATAATACAGGGAGGACAAAAAGGACGACCAAGAGCCGGCGCATGATCTTAGGCCTTTCATCTGGAGGCTTGGGCAAACCGGCTCAGTATATCAGATGATTCTTTACTAGTAAAGGTAATTCCTACTACAAAGGAACCGAGATGTACATCCTCGTAACCAATGACGACGGCATCAGCTCCGAGGGGCTGTTGGCTCTCAAGAAAGCCCTGGCCAAGGTCGGCACGGTGGTGGTGATCGCCCCCGATCACAACTGGAGCGCGGCGGGGCATTCCAAGACCATGCACAAGCCCCTGCGCATCCAGAAGGTCAAGCTGCCCGACGGCGATTACGGCTATTCCACCGACGGCGCACCCTCGGACTGTGTGGCCATCGGGGTCCTGGGCTTCTTGCCCGACCAGCCGGGCCTGGTGGTGTCGGGCATCAACAAGGGGGCCAATCTGGGCGACGACATCACCTACTCCGGCACCGTAGCGGCGGCCATGGAGGGCTCCATCTTTGGCCTTCCCGCCATCGCCGTGTCACTGGTCGACTATTCGCCGGACCCCGAAGCCAATAACTTCGCCTACGCCGCCGACTTCGCCGCCCGGCTGGCCGCCCACGTGCTGGACAATGGTTTAGGTAATGAAGTGCTCCTGAACGTGAACGTGCCCAATCTAGCGTCAGAGAAGATCAACGGCGTGGAGATCACCCGCCTGGGCAAGAGAGTGTACCGGGACGAGCTCATTGAACGCACCGATCCCTACGGCCGGAAGTATTACTGGATCGGCGGCGAGCGGCCCACCGGCATCATCGCCAGGGGCACCGACATCAAGGCCATCGCCGAGGGCAAGGTCTCCGTAACGCCCATACATCTGGACCTCACTCACCACCGTCTGCTCAAGCAGCTACGAGCGTGGGACCTGAAAGTATAGGGCAAAGAGGGACGCCAAGAGCCCAAGGAGCCGAGCCATGGACTTGTGGAGCGCGGTCGCCCAACGGCGCAGCGTGCGTAGCTACCTGGCCGATAGACCGGTGACCTCTGAACAGGTCCAGAGGATCCTGGAGGCGGGCATCGCCGCGCCGTCCGCCGGCAATGCCCAGCCCTGGTTCTTCTACGTGGTCAGGTCCCAGGAGATCAAGGATGCCCTGGCCCGGGCCGCCTTAAACCAGGACTTCGTGGCCCAGGCGCCGGTGGTCATCGTCGTCTGTGCCGACCTGGAGCGAGCCCGGTATGCTTACGGCAGCCGGGGCGAGCACTTGTACTGCCTGCAGGACACCGCTGCGGCCACCCAAAACATGCTCCTGGGCGTCACCGCCTTAGGTTTGGGTGCCTGCTGGGTTGGCGCCTTCGACGAAAGGGCCGCGGCCCGAGCATTGGACCTGCCGTCTCACCTGCGGCCGGTGGTCATCATGCCCATAGGCCACCCCGCCCACCAGCCCGCCCCCCGCCCCCGGCGCGACTTGAAGGCCGTTTCCCGGCAACTTTAGCCTGGGGCTTGTACCCGGGGCCTGGCCTGTGCTATAATTCAAGTTGGGCACATGCCGTGTAGTCTCGTCCGATGGGCCTAGGATTCTTGGAGGACAGCGAGGTTTGCTAGTCTCTGCCCGCGACCGCACCACTCGTCCATTCTATCTGCGTCGCCCCATCCCCTCAGAGTCACCTCTCACTGGCCATGAGCCCCCCGCTTTGCCCCAAGTCACCCATTGGCACAGTGCCGCGTAGCAGCCATAGAGAGGAGATAAGACCTATGTCCGTCGACTGGCAAGAGTTCTACTCTGCCCGTGCCAGGGGGATGAAGGCCTGAGCTAGTAACGAAACCGGGTCCGCCGTGGCATGAGCCACCAAGTGCCCGGTGAAAATTAAGCTAAGGAGCAGAAAATGACCAGGTATGCTTACTTCGGCGGTGCCATCGTGCCCATTGACGAGGCCAAGGTCAGCATCATGACCCACGGGCTGAACTACGGCACCGGCTGTTTCGAGGGCATCCGGGCCTACTGGAACGACAAAGAGGAGCAACTATACATTTTCCGTCCCGCCGAGCATTACGAGCGATTGCTCCGCTCCTGCCGCATCATCCGCATTAGCCTGCCCCATTCCGTAGAGGAGCTGGTGGCGATCACGGTGGACCTTCTGCGCCAGGAGGGTTTCCAGGAGGACAGTTACGTCCGGCCGCTGGCCTATAAATCGTCCCTGGGCATCGGCGTCCGCTTGCACGGCATCGAAGACTCCTTAACTATATACGCCCTGCCCTTCGGCAAGTACATCGAAAGCGAAGAGGGCGCCCGGGTCTGTGTTTCCTCCTGGCGGCGAATTGACGACAACATGGCCCCGGCCCGGGCCAAGCTCACCGGCATCTACGTCAACTCCGCCCTGGCCAAGAGCGAGGCCATGGAGAACGGCTTCGACGAGGCCATCGTGCTGAACCAGGACGGCCACGTCTCGGAAGGCTCGGCGGAGAACCTCTTCATCGTCCGGGATGGGGTCTTGGTCACCCCTCCCGTCACCGATAACATCCTGGAGGGCATCACCCGCGCCACGGTCATCGAGATCGCCCGGGAGAGATTCGGGATACCGGTGACGGAGAGGACCATCGACCGCAGCGAGCTGTACGTGGCCGACGAGTGTTTCTTCTGCGGCACCGGTGTCCAGATCGTGGCCATTGGGGAGGTTGACCGCCGGCCAGTCGGCACGGGGAAGATGGGGCCCATCACCCGCGAGCTCCGCGACTTTTACTTCTCCCTGGTTCGTGGCAACGAGCCCAAATACCAGCACTGGTGCACGGCGGTCTACAGGAAATAGAGCATGCTCTTCCAATCCGACCACCCGCTGATCCAGCATAAGCTTACCCTGCTCCGGCGACAGGAGACTGAGCCCAAGAAGTTCCGAGAGCTGGTCCGGGAACTTACCTGGCTTCTGGCTTACGAGGCCCTCCGGGACGTCCGTCTAACTGACGTCCCCATTGCCACCCCCATGGGCGCGATGGTGGGCAAAGAGATGGGCGAGAAGGTGGGGCTGGTGCCGATCCTGAGAGCGGGCCTGGGCATGGTGGACGCCTTCCTGGAGATACTGCCCATGGCCCAGGTGTGGCACATCGGCCTTTACCGTGACCACCGGACCCTGGAACCGGTGGAATACTACAACAAGTTGCCCAGCGGTCCCACGGTGCAGGTCTGTCTGATCCTGGATCCGATGCTGGCCACTGGCGGCTCTGCGGTGGCCACCGTGGATATCCTGAAGCGCTGGGGGGCCCAGAGGATCAAGTTCGTGGGGCTCATCGCCGCGCCGGAGGGGGTGAAGAGGCTCTCCCAGGCCCACCCCGACGTGGACATCCACGTAGCCGCCGTGGACGACCACTTGAACGACATCGGCTACATCGTGCCCGGCCTGGGCGACGCCGGGGACCGCCAATATGGGACAGGGTAGCGCGATGAACGTCTCACGCCCCACCTGGGACGAGTACTTCATGCGCATTACCGAGGAGGTGGCCAAGCGGGCCACCTGCCTTCGACGCCAGGTGGGGGCCATCATCGTTCGCGACCACCGGATTCTGGCCACCGGATACAATGGTGCCCCCAAGAACCTGCAACACTGCGCCGAGACCGGATGTCTTCGCGAAAGGCTGGGCATCCCAGCGGGGGAGCGCATGGAGGTCTGCCGGGGACTCCACGCCGAGCAAAGCGCTATCGTTCAGGCGGCCGTCTACGGTGTGCCTATCGCCGGCGGAGACCTCTACGCCACCCATCAGCCCTGCATCACCTGTGCCAAGATGCTCCTGAACGCTGGCATCGGTCGAATCGTCTTCAAGGAGAGCTATCCCGATGCCCTGGCGGAATCGATGCTCCAACAAGCTGGCATAGAAACGATCCGCTTCTCCGACGAATAGGCCGGGCCCTGGTGGGCATCCCCTCCGGCTCCGCCCTATCCAGGGCCAGGACGAAGGATACCGATCGAGGGTTTTTGCGGTTGACATCTCTGGTCTTGGGCGCCGTATTCGCTATAGCCCTGGTCGTCTCCCTGATCGCCACCCCGGTTGCCATCGCGCTGGCGAGACGCGGGGGTTTCATGGCCGTGCCCGGCCAGGTCAAGCACATCCATCGGATCCCGGTGCCGCGCCTGGGAGGGCTCCCCCTGTTCCTGGGATTCATGTTCGCCGTCGCCTTCGCCCTCTGGACGTCCCCCCTGGTGACCCCGCCGGCGGGGCCAGACCCCCGAGAGCCCACCCGCCTGGTGGGTTTGATCCTGGGGGCAACCGTAGCTTTCGCGCTCGGCGTCCTGGACGACCGGGTTGAGCTATCGCCCAACCCCCAGTTCCTGGGCCAGTTCCTGGCTGCCGCCATTGCCGTCTATTTCGGCATCCGCATTGACGCCATCGCTAACCCCTTGGGCGGGGGCATGCTCTTTTTTCCGCTCTGGCTCAGCGTGCCCCTGACCTTCTTCTGGATCGTGCTGGCCATGAACACCATTAATTGGCTGGACGGGCTGGACGGGCTGGCCGCCGGCATCGGCGCCATCGCTGCCATTACTCTCTTCCTGCGCAGCGTGACCATGATCCAGCCCCAGTACTCCATCGCCATGCTCTTATTGGCCCTGGCGGGAAGCTCCCTGGGCCTTTTGCCCTTCAACTTCCACCCGGCCCGCATCTTCCTGGCCGGAGGCGCCTACCTCCTGGGATTCCTCTTGGGCGCTCTCTCCATCATCGGCGGCACCAAGGGCGCCACCTTCCTCCTGGTCCTGAGCATACCCATCTTGGACCTGGCCTGGCAGATCTTGAACCGTCTGCTCCATGGTCGTTCTCCGGTACGCGGGGACCGGGGGCACCTGCACCATCGCCTCTTCGACCTGGGCATCTCCCAGCCCCGAGTGGTCTTCGCTTACTATGCGTTCTCGGCCTTCCTGGGAAGCCTGGCCCTGGTGCTGCCCCACCCCTGGGAAAAGTATCTAGCCCTGGCGACCAGCGCCGCCCTGGCCCTGGCGGTGATGGTCTACCTGGCCCAGACCAGGGCCCGGCCCGGCTAGGGCCAGGCCTCTCCTGATGTACCGGAGTTCAACTCCGGTACATCAGGAAAGCGGTTGTAAGAAAAAACACATTTATTTGCGTCGGGGTCCTCGATGTGCTATAATTCCGTAGCCCTGGCGTGCCCGCCGTGATGAGGGGTTTGCTAGAGCGGCTGGGCCTGGCCTTCCAACTGGGCTCCCTGGCCGCGGGCACGATCCTGGCTTGCCTATTTCTTGGCCTGGCCCTGGATCAGCACTTTCGTTCCGCGCCATGTGCCCTTTTTATATGCATGCTGGTCGGTGTTTGCACTGCCATCATCGGCGTGCAGCGCCTGGTCAGAGGCCTTGGCCGCGGCGGTTAGCAGGGGGTTAGGGAGTTGTGCCTTTTTTCCTGATGTCCCGGAGTTGAACTCCGGGACATCAGGTGTGCTTTTTTTACTAAAGAGCCGATTCCCCCCGGAGGAGCGTC
>JBFMCB010000013.1:0-31493 GCA_040754915.1 Chloroflexota bacterium
GCAGACGGTATTCGCCTCATTGTGGAAGGTCCTGGGAGAGTTCTGGGCACACGAGCAAGGGATTTCCCCGGAAGCGGCCCAGGCCCAGTTGGCGGATATGGTGGGGGCCCAGCGCAACCGGCGCATCGCCGCTGGGGATCTGGTGGGGGCCTATGACTGGGACGCCATCATCGGCTCCGTGGCTCGGTCGCTGGGATACGGGCAGGGGTTTTCCATCGCCCAGATGGTGGAGGAGCGTTGCCGGGACGCAGAGAGCCTGCCGGGCTATCCCGAGGTTCCCGGCGTGCTGGGTCGGTTGAGGGAGATGGGGGTCTACATGGTGGTCATCACCAATGGCTATGCCCGGTATCAGATGCCCATGCTGCGGACCCTGGGCCTGGTGCCATATTTTCAGCGCATCGTCACCTCGGACCTGGTGGGCCACGCCAAGCCGGAGAGAGAGATCTTCGAGTATGCCTTTGACGACGTTGCTCCTGGCCGGCGTTATCACGTGGGCGACCTGCTGTCTCAGGACGTGGCCGGGGCCAACGCCGCCGGGGTCCACTCGATCTGGCTTAAGCGGGATCTGCCGGAGAGTTTTCGTGCCAGTGCTCCATCCCAGCGGCCGGGATCGGCCGGCTTCCTGGAGTATATGGGGTCGGTCTTGAAGCAGGAAGAGGCTCTTCCCACCACCCAGAAGTCCTTGGTCCCCCAATACGTTGTGTGGCGCCTGGAAGAGGTCGAGGCGCTCATCGCGGCTTAGCCGGGCACTGTGGATGATCGGCGAGTACTTTTTCACCAAGTATGAGGTGCGGACACGTGTCAGAACTGATCCTGGGCATTGACGGCGGCGGCACCAAAACGGTCTGTGTCCTGGCGGACGACCGAGGGAAGGCCCTGGGCCGTGGTCGCAGTGGTTCGTCGAACTACAACAGTGTGGGGATCGAGAGGGCCCGGAGGTCGATCTTGGAGGCCGTGGCCGGAGCCTTTGCCGCCGCGGGCTTGGCCGAACGAGAGGTGGGAGCCATCTGCCTGGGGCTGGCCGGGGTGGATAGGCCGACCGATGTGCATCTGATCCAGGAGGCCATGGGGAGCGCCAACCTGGCCCGCAAGGTGGTCATCGTCAACGACGCCGAGGTGGCCCTAGCCGGGGCCACGGAAAGCGGCCTTGGGGTGGTGGTGATCGCTGGGACGGGCTCCATCGCCTTCGGCATAAATCGGAGAGGCGAGAAACGCCGGGCTGGCGGCTGGGGGCCGATCCTGGGTGACGAGGGCTCCGGCTACGCCATAGGTCTTGGTGCCTTGGTCTCTATCCTGAAGTCCCACGATGGCCGGGGGCCGAGGACCTCCCTCACCCCGCTGATCATGGAGCGCTGGAAGCTGTCCAGGATAGACGACATTGTGGGGCGGGTCTACGTGACACCGCCGCCGCGCCTTGAGATCGCGGCCCTCGCTCCCGTGGTGGCTAAGGCCGCCCGCGCTGGGGACGAGGTGGCCCGCGATATCTGGCGGCGGGCAGGCCTGGACCTGGCCCATGCGGCGGTGGCCGTCATCCGGGGGCTCGGCATGACCCAGGAGGTCTTTGAGGTCGCTACCGCCGGAAGCGTCTTCAAAGCCGGAGAGCTGATACTCTCCCCGTTTCGGTCAGCGATCAGAGATGTTGCTAAAGGAGCCTCCGTCGTTAAACCGCGCAGCGAGCCCGTCATGGGCGCCGTTCGCCTGGCCCTGGCGGCCCTGGAGCCAGAGTGATTTGTTTACCAGGAATAGAGTTGCGCCTGGTGTGGGGCCCGATAATTGACCGGCTCTGACCCTGATGTTATAATTGTTCTGGGGGAAGTGTCGGAATTGGCAGACGAGCATGACTTAGGATCATGTGCCGCAAGGCATGGGGGTTCAAATCCCCCCTTCCCCACCAGGGCGGTCGGATGGGGAGGCATGGACGGCGGGATCGCTGGCGCGGTGGTTTTCGCCCACGATTAGCCCCGCTACCTGCTCCATCACCATCACGCTTATGGCTCTTACACTAGAGCCTTTTTTTATGCTATAATTGCCCGGCCGAAAGGTCAATTCTGCGAGAGGAGCATAGACAGCCAGTTGAAGGTTTCTACAGAAATAATCCCTGACTGCCAGGCCGTCTTGACCATAGAGGTGGAGCAGGAGCGGCTGGACCAGGCCCGGGAAGAATCCTATCGCCGTCTGGCGGCCCGAACGGTGATCCCTGGGTTCCGCAAAGGGAAAGCGCCTCGATCGATGGTAGAGCGTCACCTGGGCAAAGAGAGGATCTACGAGGATGCCCTGCAGGGCCTATTGCCCAAGGTCTACCGGGAGGCGGTGAAAGAAAGCGGCATCAAGGCCCTGGCACTGCCTGACCTGGAGGTGACCCAACGGGAGCCTCTGGTACTCAAGGCTACTATTCCCCTGCAACCAGAGGTGGAGTTGGGCAACTACAGGGGAGTCCGTGTCCAACCCGAGAGCGTGTTCGTCACCGACGAACAGGTGGAGGCGGCGCTACGCGAGATTCAGGAGCAGCACGCGGAGTGGGTCCCGGTGGAGGGTCAGCCGGCCAGGATCGGGGACCGAGTGGTCATCGACCTGAGGGCCACTTTGGGCGACAGGACCATCGCTAACGACAGGGGCATCCTTTATCCCCTGATCGCGGACAGCGACGTCCCGGCCCCGGGTTTTTCTTTGGAGGTGGCCGGCATGAGCCCCGGCGAAACCCGGGAGTTTAAGGTCCGATACCCCGAGGGGTATTATGACCGGGCCCTGGCCGGGCAGGAGGCTGATTTCGAAGTAGCCCTCTACGAGGTGAAGGAGAAGCACCTGCCCCCAGTGGACGACGCGCTGGCCAAGACGGTGGGCGATTTCGCTGACCTGGAGGCACTGAAGACCCGCCTTCGGGAGAACATGCAGGCGCGGGCGGAGGCGGAGGCCCGGCAGCGCCTGGTGGACAGGGTGGTGGCCGCAGTAGTGGAGGGAGCAAAGGTCCAATTTCCCCCGCTTTTGGTGGAAGAGGAGCTGGAGCGCATGGTCCAGCGGCGCAGGGATAACCTGCGCCGGCAGGGCCTCACGCTGGAGGGGTACCTTGGCATGAGGAAGCGCACCGAGGAGGAGTTCCGCGAGGAACTGCGCCCTCGTGCCAGGGAAAGGGCGAAGACGGGGCTGGTGCTGATGGAGGTGGCCCGGGCGGAGAACATCAGCGTGGCGCCAACGGATGTAGACAGAGAGATCGAAGAGATCTCCCAAGCCAATGGTGAGCGTTCGGTCCGGGTCAGGAGGGGGCTTTCCACGGAGCGGAGCCGCCGCAACATCGAGGATATTTTGTTGGAGCGCAAGATCGTGGATCGGCTGGTGGAGATCGCCACCGCTAAAGAAGGTGGCCTGCCCTCGGATTTCGTGGTTGTCACGCACTGAGGTCCCAGGGCCGGTTTTTGGAAAGGAGCTATGAGCACATGAATCCATTGTCTTTGGTCCCCATGGTGATAGAGCAAAGCGCCAGGGGAGAGCGAGCTTTCGACATCTACTCGCTGCTTCTGCGGGAGAGGGTGATCTTCCTGGGCACGCCCATAGACGACAACGTGGCCAACCTGGTCATTGCCCAGTTGCTGTACCTGGATCGGGAGGAACCTGAGCGCGACATTCACGTGTACATCAATAGCCCCGGAGGCGTAATCACCTCGGGCCTGGCCATCTACGACACCATGCAGTTGATCCGGCCCGACATCAATACCATCTGCGTGGGCGAGGCCGCCAGCATGGCCACGGTGCTGCTCTGTGCCGGCACCAAGGGCAAGCGCTATGCCCTGCCCAATTCTCGAGTGCACATCCATGGGGCCGCCGGAGGGGTCCAGGGGCAGGCGGCGGACATCGAGATCGCGGCCAAGGAGATCATTCGGTTGCAGAACATCATCCGGGACATCCTGGCAAAACACACGGGGCAAACGATAGAGCGTATCATCAAGGACTCGGACCGTGACTTCTACATGACCGCGGAACAGGCAGTGGAGTACGGCATCGTGGACCAGGTACTGACTAAGGCGGGTGATGAACGCAAGGTCGAGGTCGAGAAAAAGGGGTAGCAGGCCAATCGCAACGATACCCCGAGGGGCCGAAGGCCCCTCGGGGACCCCGGAATTAGCTGACGTTGGCAAGTGGCCCAACGCGGTTGGGCCACTACCCCTATATTGGGGCCATTTTTGGTGTCCAGGAGCGATTTTGACCCAGGGTGTTGAGGACTGGGAGGTGCAATCGTGAGCGTGCTGCGCCTGATCGCCATTGCCTTCATTTTTGCCTGTGTCTCAGTGGCCTGGCTCATATTGGGGGCCAGTGTGCAGTTCCGCACTGGTTCCGGCTACGCTGACATCGGCCGGCAGGTTCAGGAATTGTGGGGTACACCGCAAACGCAGATGGCACCCTTGGTCTACATTACGCGCGACAGCCCTGCCGGCCGAGGCACCTTCTGGGAGCTGGACTCCAGCAAGATCAATGTGGCTTTACAGCTCAAACATCGTCAGAAGGGCCTTCTTTGGTATAGCACTTATGATGTGAATTTCGACGCCCTCTATGCCTTCCATAATCCGACGGACAAGGCCGAGAAGGCCACGGTGGAGTTTACCTTTCCATCTCAAAGTGCCATTTACGACAACTTCGTCTTCACGGTCAAAGGGGACCGAGCTCAGCCCAGCGGTGACTTGGCGAGAGGCGCGGTTTTCACTCTGGAGGTGGCGCCGGGCGAAAAGGTTGAGGTAAGGGTGGCCTACCGATCCCGGGGCCTGGACCGCTGGGCCTATCGCTTCGGCCAGGGCGTTAGCAACGTCAAGGACTTCGCCCTGACGGTGGACACCGACTTCAAGGACATCAACTTCCCGAACCGGAGCATCTCCGCCTCTACCAAGGCCGAGACGCCGCAGGGCTGGAGGCTTCAGTGGCGCTTCGAGAACTTGGTCTCTGGCTTCGAGGTGGGAGTGGAGATGCCCCGGAAGCTCAACCCGGGGCCCTTGGCCGCCCGTATCAGCTTCTTCGCCCCGGTGTCGCTGTTCTTCTTCTTCACAGTGTTGGTGGTTTTAGGGGCGGTGACTGGGGTGAACCTTCATCCCATGCACTACTTCTTCCTGGGGGCAGCATTCTTCTCCTTTCACCTGCTCTTCGCTTACCTGGCCGACCAGGTGCCGTTGGCGGTGGCCTTTGTTATCTCAGCCGCCGTGTCCTTGACGCTAGTGATAACCTACCTGGGCCGGGTGGAGAGTTGGCGCTTTGCACTGAGGGAAGCAGGGCTCTCCCAGTTCCTCTTCCTGGTGCTTTTCTCCTATGCCTTCTTCTTCGAGGGCTACACCGGCCTGGCCATCACCATTGGGGCTATCGTCACGTTGGCGGTGCTGATGCAGGTGACTGCCCGGGTGAACTGGGATGCCGCCTTCGGCAAGAGCAGATCCGAGGCATCACGCCCGGGTGGGCCGGCTGCCAGGTGAGGTTTACAGAACCGGCGGCCCGAGGGTCCTCGATCACAGTTTTCTTTGCTGGTAAAGAAAGCCCTGCGATCCCCCTTCCTGTGAGGCGGCATCCCATTCTCCGTTGTCCTGGCCGGCGTGCATACACGAGAGAGCGAACCCGCTCTCGATTTAACGCCGGTCGATCATCTGAGCTAACTCCGGCCCGGTGGAGATCATGGTTACGGGGAGTTCCAGTTCGCCCTCGATTTTGGCTAAAAAGCCCTCGGCCGCCGGGCTCAACTGCTCGCGCCTGGTGGTGCCATAGCATTCAGGGAACCGCTTGTCCAGGCAGGTGACAGCCACCTGGGTGGCGCCGTTGATCATGACCGCCCGCCGGGCCAGCTCGAGATCGAACTCGCCGATGCGCCGGGGCCGGCCGGTAACTGCCCCAAACTCCTCCCAACCTCGGACCCTCACCTCCTCAGGCGAAAGGGGCATTGACAGTGGACCTTCGCCCACCCGGGAAACGTAGGCTTTGAAGACCACGATCACCTGGTTCACCCGGGTAGGGCCGATGCCCACGTCCATGCAGAAGGCGGAAGCGGTGGTGTCCTTACTGGTGACAAAGGGGTAGCTGCCGTGGTAGAGAGATAGCCCGAAGCCCTGAGTGCCCTCGATCAGGACGTGGTGCCCGGCCTTGAGGGTCCGATGAAGCTCCAAGGGTACGTCGGCCAGATAGGGTTTGAGCTCGGGAAGATCCCGGGCCAGGCGCGCCTGGCGCCGCACCCGGGCTTCGTTGGCCGGGCCGCAGCCGGTGCCGGTAGTGCCCACCTTCTTTGCCAGATGTTCGGAGCTTCGGTCCTGTTGGATGTGCTCTTCCTCGATGACGGTGCATTGTCCGTCTATGCCCAGCCGGCCAGACAACCCGAGCTCGCTGACCTCCTGCTGGACCACCCTGGGGTCCAGCAGAACCCCGGCACCGATCAGGAGGCGGGACTGGGCGTTGACGAAGCCTGAGGGCACCTGGCGAAGGACCCACTTTCGCCCCTGGAAATGGATGGTGTGCCCGGCGTTAGGGCCGACGCCCGCCCGGACCACGTGGCTGGGATTATCCTGGATGGCCAGGTAGGCCACCACTTTGCCTTTGCCCTCATCGCCCCAGAACCCGCCAGCGACGATGGTCACGCTCATAGTGATTGATCTCCTAGTTCTTGTCCTTTGCTCACAGGATTCAAGCTGCTCGGCGATGCTAAGAGCCTGGTGCTATGTTGCTGTGGTTTGAGGTATTCTTTAACTGGGAAAAGAAGGTCGCGTCAGCTCTCGCGGGCCGTCTGTTGGATGACCTGCTCAGTGATAGCCACGCACTCGCCAAGGTATCGGTAGGGGTCCAGCGCTTCCTTGACCTCCTCTTCGGTCAAATAATCGAAGATCTTCATTTCTCTCAACATCGAAACAAAATCCCGCCGTTCGTCAGTCGCCCTCCAGGCTGCTTGCCGCACCAGCGCGTGGGCCTCCTGGCGTCCCAGGCCCCTCTCGGTCAGTTTCAGCATCAGGGCCTCGGAGCCGGTGAGTCCCATGGAGATGGCCATGTTGCGCTGCATGTTCTCCGGGTACACGCGCAGCCCAGAGAGGATCTCCGCGGCCTGACGTAAGATATAGTCGGTCAGGAGGCAGGCTTCGGGCAGGATGGTGCGCTCGACCGAGGAATTGGTCAGGTCACGTTCGTGTTCCAGCGATATGTCCTCCAGGGCCGGGAAGGCATAGGACTTGATCACCCGGGCCAGGCCGCAGATGCGTTCGCTCTTACGAGGGTTGCGCTTCTGTGGCATGGTGGAAGAGCCTACCTGCTCGGGTTTGAATGGCTCCTCTAACTCCTTGATCTCCGTGCGGGCCAGGTTGCGGACCTCGCGGAAGATCTTGTCCATTGTGCCGGCCACCAGGGCCAGCCACAGGACGAACTCGGCGATGCGGTCCCGGGAGATCACCTGGCTGGCAATGAGGGGTTCCCCCAGGCCCAGCCTGGCCATCAACAGGCCTTGCACCTGGCTGGATCCCAGGCCGGCGAAGCTCCCCACCGCGCCGCTCATCTTGCCCACCAGGAGGCGCGGCTTCAGCTCCCGTAATCGGAGCACATGGCGGTGGATCTCGTCCAGCCACAGGGCGGCCTTGAAGCCGAAAGTGATCGGCAGGGCGTGCTGTCCGTGGGTGCGACCCATCATCGGCGTGGCCTTGTACTTTTCGCAAAGCTCAACCAGTACCCCTTGCAGGGCTTGCAGGTCGGCCTCAATAATGCCGCAGGCCTCCTTCAGGATCAGCCCCCAGGTCGTGTCCACGATGTCGGCGCTGGTGGCCCCCAGGTGCACGTACCTGCCCCCGTCGCCCGAGGCCTCACTGAGGGCCTGGACCATGGCCATGACGTCGTGGCCGATGCGTTCCTCGACCTCTCGCACGCGGTGCAACGTCACTTTTTCCGTGCCCCCAGCGATTTGTCTGGCCGCGTGGCCTGGTACAACGCCCAAATCCGCCTGGACCTGGGCCAGGGCTGCCTCTACCTTGAGCATGAGATGCAGCCGCCGCTCCTCGGTGAACAGGCTGTACATCGAGGGGTAAGAGTAGCGAGATTCAATGGGGTGAACCGGCATGGAATATCCCTCGCGCTGGGCCTTTCATAAAGCCGGGGCTCCGCTGGCCCTCGGCGAAGCCTTGGCTAGAATGGCTCTGGCCGCCACCAGGCCGGAGGCCGAGGCCTGCACCAACCCCCTGGTTATCCCGGCACCGTCGCCGATGGCGTATAGCCCAGGGAGCCTGGTCTGCAGGCTTTTGTCCAGTTCCAGGCGGGCGGAGTAAAACTTGACCTCTATCCCATACAGAAGCGTGCTGCGGGAGTTGATGCCGGGGATGATCTTCTCCAGGGCTTCCAGGGTTTCCAGTATGTCGATCAGGTGGCGATGGGGCAGCACGTAGCTCAGGTCCCCGGGCACCGCCGACTTGAGGGTGGGCCGGACGGTGCTCTTGGTCATGCGGCTGGGGGTGGAGCGCCGGCCGGCCAACAGGTCGCCCAGGCGTTGCACTAGGACACCGCCGGAGATCATGTTGGCCAGCCTGGCCACGTACTTGCCATAGGCGATGGGCTCGTGGAAGGGCTCGGTGAAGTTGGTGCTGACCAGGAGGGCGAAGTTGGTGTTGCCGGTCTTGCTCAAGCGATTAGAGTGACCGTTCACGGTGATCACCGGGTCCTCACCGTCGCACATCTCCATGGTCACCTCACCGTTGGGGCACATGCAAAAGGTTCTCACACGATCGTCGAAGGTGGGCGTGAAATGCTCGATCTTGGCCTCGTACAGCTCCCTGGTATATTTCTCCAGCACCGCGGCATCGGCCTCCACCCTTACGCCGATGTCCACCGGGTTGTTCTTGAAGGTGAGCCCCAGGCGCTTGGTCGCCTTGGTTAACCACTCGTGGCCGTCCCGCCCAGGAGCCAGGACGACGTTCGGTGCGGTGAAGGACTGGCCTTTGGCGGTGCTCACATCCCAGAGCTGCCCATTGTGTTTCTCGATATCTGTCACCGAGGAATTGAAACGTATGTCGATCTTAGGCCTCAGCGAGTCATAGATGTGTGAGAGGATCTTGTCGCACTCGTCCGTTCCTAGATGGCGGATAGGCGTTGGGATCAATCGCAGGCCGGCCATGCTGGCCTCGTTCACCAAAGCCTGCACGTCGCCTTTCCCATGCAAGACCGGGGTGGCACCGTGATCCAGGTAGATCTGATCCACCTCGCTGGTGAGCTCCCGCAGGCGTTCCTGGGTCAGGTATTCACCAAGGCGGCCTCCCACCTCGGTGGAAAGGGTGAGCTTGCCGTCGGAAAAGGCTCCGGCGCCGCCCCATCCGTTGAGCTGAGCGCAGGTACGACAGCGGACGCAGTTCACCATGGAGATCCGGGAGGGACACCTTCTCTTGTCCAGGGAGGGCCCTTTTTCGAGAATGAGGGTTTTCAACTCAGGATGTTGGGCCAGCTCCAGAGCGGCGAAAATGCCCGCTGGTCCCGCCCCGACGATGATGACGTCGTAAGCTTTTTGGGTTGCCATCATTTGCCTCCCGCTGACAGAGCCACAGTCCGCGCCCTCAGCAGATCCTGGGCAGCATCTCGCCCATGAGCATATCCACCACCCTGGTGCCGCCCACCCTGGTCTTCATGGCTACCTTGCCTTTGCGCTCGCCCACGGCCTCGCCGATGATCCGAGCCTCCTGGCCGTAGCTGGTGGCCCGCATGGCTTGCAGGACTGCTTCAGCGTCGTCGGGGGCGACAAAGGCCACCAGCTTGCCCTCGTTGGCCACGTAGAGCGGATCGTAGCCCAGCATGTCGCAGGCCGCCTGCACCTCGTCTCGCACCGGGATGGCCTCCTCGTAGATGCGAACCCCAACCTGGGATTGCCGGGCGATCTCGTTCAGTGTGGTGGCGAGCCCTCCCCGGGTAGGGTCCCGCAGCACGTGGATCTTTTTGCTGGCCTCCAGCATGGCCTGCACCAGGTGATTCAGGGGGGCAATGTCGCTGGTGATCTGGGTGCCAAACTCCAACCCCTCTCGCCGGGATAAGACCGCTATGCCGTGGTCGCCAATGTAGCCGGACAAGAGCACCACATCGCCGGGCCGGGCATTGGAGCCAGATATGTCAAGGCCTGATGCCACCACTCCCAGGCCGGCGGTGTTGACGAAGAGCTGATCGGCACCGCCTTGTTCTACCACCTTGGTGTCCCCGGCGACTATTTGTACCCCTGCCTCGGCGGCAGCCCGTCGCATGGACCGCACCACCTGCTCGAGCGTAGCCATTGGCAGCCCTTCTTCCAGGACAAAGGCGCAGGAGATATAAAGCGGCGTGGCTCCCACCATGGCCAGGTCGTTCACCGTGCCGCACACAGCCAAACAGCCGATGTCGCCGCCGTTGAAGAACAAGGGCTTGACCACGTAGCTGTCGGTGGTGAAGGCCAGGCGGAGATCGGAGATTGGGGGCTTCAGACTGGATAGAGCGGTTACTGCGGCATCGTCCAGCCTCAAGCTTCCAGCGTTCAGTCCCTGGAAGTGCGGCACGAACATCTTCTCGATCAACTCATGGCTGAGCCTGCCCCCGCTGCCATGGGCCAGGAGGATCTTATCTTCCATGTTGGTACCCCAGAGATTCTCTCCACTCGCGTAACGCCTGGCGATGGTGGTCAAAGGCGATATCCTCCGGGAGGGCTGTGGCCGGGAAGAACGCCACCCCTCGTGCGTCGTCGCCGGGCCTCAGCGTGCCGCCGGAGATTTCGGCCCTGAAGATTATCAATATGCCGTTTCCCCGGGGGTCATCCCTGACGGCATAGACGTTGAATACGTGGCCAAGCTTCACTTCCAGGCCGGTCTCCTCCTCACACTCACGCACGGCGGTTTCCTGGGCACTCTCATCGTACTCAATGTAGCCGGAAGGCAAATTCCAGGTGCCCAGCCGGGGCGGGATGTCCCGACGAGCCAGAAGGATGTGACCATCCTGCTCGACCAACACCCCCGCGGCCACCTTCGGATTAATGTAGAACACGTAACCGCAGCGAGAGCAGACCAGGCGGGCCTTGTCGCCCAGGACCTTTTCCACCAGATCGCCGGCGCAGTGGGGGCAGTACCTCACTCGGCACCTCCATACTGGTACCAGGCGGAACAGGTACCTTCAAAAGAGACCATGCAGGGGCCAATGGGGTGTTCAGGGTTGCAGGCCCGGCCGAAAAGGCTGCAGCCAGGCGGCGTGATGGCCCCTCTCAGCACGTCGCCGCAACGGCAGCCCGGGTGTTCCCGGGGTTTGGGCCTGTGGATCTCAATCATCCGCTCGGCGTCATACTGGGCAAAGCTCTCCCGAACCTTTAAGCCACTGGAGGGGATAACCCCGAGGCCCCGCCACTCAGCCTCGGCGGGCTCGAAGACCTGGGCCATGTACTCCAGTGCCACCTTGTTTCCCTCCGGCGGCACGCCTCGCCGGTACTGGATGTCCACCCTGGCTTCCTTTCTGGCAATCTGCCTCAAGAGCATCTCGATGGCCTGCAAAATGTCCACCGGCTCGAAGCCGCCAATGACGCAGGGGATGCCGTAGTCCCGGGCCACGAACTCGTAGGGATGGGAGCCAATGATGGCGCTCACGTGGCCGGGGCAGAGGAAGCCGTCGATCCTGACCTCCTTGGCGTCCAGCAACGCTTCCAGGGCCGGAGGCACCAGCTTGTGCACCGAGACGATGAAGAGGTTCTCCATCCCCCGGCGCTGGGCCTCCAGCACGGTGCAGGCGATGGTGGGGGCGGTGGTCTCGAAGCCCACGGCGAAGAAGACCACCTTCTTGGCGGGGTTACCCTGAGCCAGCTTTAAGGCCTCCAGCGGGGAATACATCAGCCTCACGTCCCCACCTTCCGCCTTGACCTTCTGCAGGCTGGAGTAGCTGCCGGGCACCTTCAACATGTCGCCGAAGGTGGCCAGGACCACCCCTGGCATGTTGGCCAGGGCAATGGCCTTGTCCAGGTCGGCGTTCGCGGTGACGCAAACCGGGCAGCCGGGGCCGGAGAGCATGTTGACGTTGGGCGGGAGCAGGCTGCGCAGCCCGTGGCGGAATACGGATACGGTATGGGTCCCGCACACCTCCATCAGGTTCACCTTTTTGTTAGTGTAAGTGGAGAGCCGCTGGGCGATCCCCTGCGCCAGCCCGCCGTCGCGATATTCTTCGATGAATCTCATCTTACTCCCTGATCAGTTTTGGGAGTGCAGCCTTAAGGCTGCACTCCCAGCCCAACCACCTGGTTGGGCGGGCCCGGCTCCGTGCTGACCATCTCGGCCAGTAGCCGCAGGGTCTCCTGGGCTTCGTCCTCGTCCACCTTCTGGATGGCGAAGCCGGCATGGATGAGGACGTAGTCTCCGACCTTCGCCTCGGGCAACATCACGAGGCTGGCCTCCTTGGTGATGCCGCTGACCTCCATGGTGGCCATGGTGCCGTCGATGGCCATGATCTGCATCGGTACAGCCAAGCACATAGCGATTGCCTCCAGACGGGATGGGCCGTTTCACAATTCCTTGATGAATAGCGCTGTCCCCTCGCTCAGGTGGGGAAGAACCATCTCCTGCCAGCGTTTATTGATTAAAGTGGCTTCCAGCGGCATATAGCCCAACCGTTGGTAGAAGGCAGTGGTTGGCAAGTCGCCCTTTGGCGCAAAAAGAAAGATCGCGCGACAGGCCAGAACGCTGGCCTGGCCCTCGATGGTCGCCAGCAGGGACTTGGCCAGGCTTTCTTTCCTTGTCGGGTCGGCGACGATGATCTCTCGGACACAGGCGGCATAATTCTCCACCTGCCAGGCCGCCAGGCCGGAAATGTCGCCGTCCAGGGCCAGCAGGTAGCCCCAGTTGGCCCAGTCCCGGAGCAGCGCCTCACGGCTGATAGGGATGGCCAGAGGCCTGACCCGGTTCAGGTAGTCTACCAGCCTGCCCAGATCTGCCATTCTCGCCCGCCGTATTTCCGGTTCCTGGCTCACCTGGCTCTCCTAGAGGAACAACTCCATGAAGATCTCGTCGTCGTACTTCCCGTCGATCTTGACCTGACGACTTAGTTTCCCGCAGGGGACAAAGCCCAGGCTGGCGTAGAAGGCCTGGGCCTCGGCATTTCCTTGCCGGATGAAAATGACGATCTTCTCATAGCCGTGGCGCCGGGCAAAGTCCAGGGTGGCCTGGGTCAGCCGGTGGCCGATGCCGCGACCTCGGAACGCGGGCAGGATAAAGGTGCCCATTTGCCCCACGTGGTCCATGCTGTGGGTGTATTTGACCCAGCCATCCAGGGACTGGAACCCCACCACCTGGCCGGCCACCTCGGCCACGTGGATGATCTCGCGTCCTGAGAGCGATGAGAGGTAGGCCCGCTCCTCTTCCCACGTGAACGGAGCATCCACGGCGGTGTATTTGCGCTCCGCCACCACTGTCTCCCAGATGGCCACGATGGCCGGAGCGTCGTCCAGGGTGGCCGGCCGGACGAGCACCTGGCTTTCAGTGCCGGGCATTTCCAACTCCCGTTACGCTGTTTTTTGCCCGATAGCGTTTCTTTGCTAGCAAATTAGACCTAAACCTCGGCCACCGCATTGGCCACCAGGGCCTGGCCCAGTGAGATGCCGCCGTCGTTGGCCGGGACCAGGTGGTGGATATAGGCCTCGAATGAGAGCCTCTCCAGACAGCGCAGCGCCTGGAGCAACAGATACACATTTTGAAAGACCCCGCCGCTGAGCACAACCTTGTTCAGCCCATGGCGCTTACGGATTATACCACAAACCGTAGCGATCATCTCCGCGATGCCACGGTGAAATCGGGCCGAGATCACGCCGGTCGGGACCCCGGCCTTGATGTCTGCGATCAGGTCTCGAAACAGCGGAGCGGGATCGATGAGCAATCCATGACCTTTAACCCCTGACTCCTGGATGGCAAACTCATAGGATCCTTCAACACCCTCCTGGGCGACCATCTCCAGCTCTATGGCGGCCTGGCCCTCGTAGTTGATGACCTGCCTGATGCCCAGCAAGGAGGACACCGCGTCGAAGAGGCGGCCCATGCTGGAGGTAGGCGGAGAGCCCAAGCCAGTCTCGATCTGCCTTCTGAGCACGGCCTGCTCCGAGGGCTCCAGTTGTTCCCAAAGGGGCAGGTGGATGCTGAAAGCATCTGGCCTCAGGGCGTTGAAAAGGTGGCTTAGAGCCATGCGGTAGGGCCTCTTGATGGCCGCCGTGCCGCCCGGCAGGGGGACGTATTTCAGATGGGCGGCGCGGTGAAAGCCTCGATAGTCGCCCACCAGGAACTCGCCGCCCCAGATGGCGCCGTCGATGCCGTAGCCAGTGCCGTCGAAGGAAACCCCGATGACCGTCTCATTCAGCCCATTCTCCGCCATGACGCTGGCCATGTGGGCGTGGTGGTGCTGCACCGGGATGAGCCTGACCTCTGATCCGGTGCTCTGAGCCCAGTGGTTGGAGGCCAGTTCCTGGGCGTATTTTGTAGACAGGTAGTCGGGATGGAGGTCATGGGCCACAATCTTTGGCTCTATCCGGAACAGCCTCTTAAAGTGCTCGATGTTGGATTCAAAGCTCTCCAGCGTTTCCAGGTTTTCCAGGTCGCCGATATGCTGGCTCAGGAAAGCGTAATTGTCTCTGGTGAGGCAGAAGGTGTTCTTCAACTCACCGCCACAGGCCAGGATCTCCTGTAACGGGAAGTCCAGGCGCACCGGGAACGGCGCATAGCCTCGGGAGCGCCGGATTACGGCCTCCTTGCCCTGGAAAAGACGCGTGACCGAGTCATCGCAGCGCACGTGGATGTCCCGGTCGTGCAGCAGAAAGTAATCGGCCAGGGGAGCCAGTTGCTCCAGGGCGGCGCCGTTGTCTTTGGCGATGGGCTCCTCGCTCCTATTCCCACTGGTCATCACCAGGGCCAGGGGCCAGCGCCCCGCCGGCCTGTCGCCCTCCTGGGAGAAAAGCAGATGGTGAAGTGGGGTGTAGGGCAGCATCACGCCCAGGTAACAGTTATTGGGCGCCACCGCCGGGGCGATCGGGGCACCCTCCTGGCGTCGCAGCAGCACGATCGGCCGCTGGGGCGATTCCAGAAGCTGCTGTTCTCCAGGGGCCAGGTGACAGTATGAAGCCACCGCCCGAGCGTCCGGCGACATTATGGCGAAAGGCTTGTCCACCCGCTGCTTGCGCTCCCGGAGTTCTTGTACCGCTACCGGGTTCGTGGCATCGCAGGCCAGGTGAAAGCCCCCCAGCCCTTTGATGGTCACTATGGCCCCCTGGCGAAGCAGTTCCCTGGCCGCATCGATGGCGGCGGGCCCGGTGGCTAAAATTTCTTTACTAGTGAACGTGCCGCTCGCCGCGCGTCCCTCATTGCCCGGTATCAGCCACACCCTTGGGCCGCAGGCGGGGCAGGCGATGGGTTGGGCGTGGAAGCGCCGGTCGCCGGGGTCGTGATACTCCCTCTGGCAATCCTGGCACATGGCAAAGGCTTTCATGGTGGTCTTGGGGCGGTCGTAGGGGATATTCTCCACGATGGTGAAGCGAGGGCCACAGTTGGTGCAGTTGGTGAACGGATAGTCGTGCCGCCGGTCGCCGGGGTCCTGCATCTCCCTCAGGCAATCCGGGCAGACGGCAATGTCCGGCGAGATCAGCACGAACTGGCTAAGGGCCTCGCGGCTGGGCTGGATGTCGAAGGAGGTGTAGCCGACGGGCGGGAGAAAGCTTGCCTCCAGATGCTCGATGACCGCCAGGGGCGGAGCCTTGGGGCGGAGGTCCTGGAGGAAGCGCTGCACCTGCTCCTGAGGGCCCTCCACCTCGCAGGCCACGCCTTCGGTGGAGTTGAGCACCCAGCCTTTCAGGGCGTGCTCGGAGGCCAGCCGGTGGATGAACGGCCGGAAGCCGACGCCTTGCACGGCACCTCGGATCAGCAAGCGTGCCCGGAGCCTGGAATCCAATGTCTCTTCCATTTTTCTACTTGGTGAAAAGCAACGGGGGCTATCATATCATTTTCCAGGCTCTACGACAAGGAACTAACATTGACCTCACGTCTTTCTTGACCGGCCGAGTGGCGAAAGGTATAATGCGAGCCACTGTGGCTTTTAGACAGAGAAGGCCATTGGTAAGGCCGGCAGGAGCGTCATGCAGCTCACTATTTCCCTGGCTCAAATGGACATTGCCCTGGGCGAACCCGAGGTCAACCTGGCCAGGGTTAAGGATATGGCCAAGCAGGCCCGCCAGAAGGGCGCCCAGGTGTTGGTCTTGCCGGAGCTCTGGCCCACCGGCTATGACCTGGAAAGGGCGGCGAGTTATGCCTCCGGATGGGGCGAGGGTGCGTTCCTGGAGGCGGCCAGGCTGGCCCGGACCTTTGGCCTGTACCTGGTTGGCTCCACCTTATCGGTAAGGGAAGGGCGATTCTACAACACCGCCGCCATCATCACGCCGGAGGGCAAACGGGCTGGCTGGTACGATAAGATCCATTTGTTTCGCCTGATGGCCGAGGAGCAGTACCTTAGCCCTGGCCGAAGCTGCCCGGTATTCAGTCTACCGTGGGGCGTGGCCGCCCTTTCGGTGTGCTACGACCTGCGCTTCCCCGAGCTCTTTCGCCGCTATGCCCTGGATGGAGCCAGGATAGTCTTTGTCCTGGCCGAGTGGCCCCAGGCACGCCTGGAGCACTGGCGGACGCTCCTGCGCGCCAGGGCCATCGAGAACCAGTTTTTCGTGGTGGGTTGCAATCGCGTTGGCTCCAGCAAGGGCCAGGACTTCGGCGGACATTCGGCTTTGAGCGATCCCTGGGGGAGGGTTCTGGTGGAGGGTGGCGATCGAGAGGAACTTTTGACCACCACCATCGAGTTGGACGAAATCGAGGTGGCCCGGCGGACCATCCCGGTCTTCTCTGACCGGCGAGATGATCTCTATGGGGGCATGTTGGGCATGGAGGCTAGTTGTGCTGGTAATCCGCGAGTTTGAGGCGGACCGTGACTACCAGGTCGTTTTTGAGCTGTGGAAAACGGCCGGGCTGCTGATCCGGCCCTCGGACACCCTCGATGAGGTCAGGAAGAAGCTGGAGCGAGACCGCGACCTTTTTCTGGTGGCTGAGGAAGATGGAGCAGTTGTCGGCGCGGTGATGGGCGGTTGGGACGGGCGGCGGGGATGGGTCTACCATCTGGCGGTGGACCGGGCCCGACAGCGAAATGGCATCGGTCGCCAGCTCATGGCCGAGCTGGAGAGACGCCTCAGGGCCAAGGGGGCCCTGAAGATCAACCTGCAGGTGTACCGCGACAATGTGGCTGCCCAGGAGTTCTACCAGAAGCTCGGCTACAGCCTGGCTTGTGAGATCCTCAGCATGGGCAAGGAACTGACCGATAATGATGCCTAGTGGCGAGGCGGGGAGGGTGAAGATCTATTTCTCTGGCGCCATCGCCGGCGGCCGGAAATACGCTCGAGTCTACCGGACCATCGTCGACCACCTCCGAGGGCTTGGGCATGAGGTGCCCTCGGCTCACGTGGCCGAAGCGGGGCTCTCTGCCTCCGGCGAGGGCCTGAGTCCGGAATACGTCTACCGCCGCGATGTGGCCTGGATCCAGGAGAGCGATTGCCTGGTGGCCGAGGTGTCCACCCCCTCCCTGGGCGTCGGCTATGAGATCTGCTATGCCCTGGGGTTGGGAAAGCCGGTGCTGTGTCTCCACCAGGCGGGTCTATCTATTTCCAAGATGATCGCTGGCAATACCAGCCCTTTCTTGCAAACGGCCTCTTATGCCGATATCGACACCGCATTGAAGGCAATCGACGATTTCCTGGCCGGTCCGCGACGGCTTCGGAGGGGCGATGGAGGCCCATCAACTGTTTGAACTGCCCGATGCTGCCCTCGCGGATTGCGTTTCTTTTGGCCAGGCCTCCTGCTTCGTGGACCGGAAGGCCTATTGCCGGCGGGTAGCGGATTTCTTTGAGCGTTGGTTGGCCTAGAGTGTACGTCATTGGATTGACCGGCAATATCGCCACGGGCAAGAGCACGGTGTGCCAGATGCTGGCCAGGCTGGGCGCCAGGATCATCGACGCCGATCAGTTGGCGCACCAAGCCCTGGAGCCAGGAAGCCGGGCTTGGGAAGCGGTGGTGGCGCGATTCGGAAGAGGTGTGCTGCAACCAGACGGGCAGGTCGACCGTGGGAAACTGGGCGAAGTGGTCTTCGCCGACCCCGTGGCATTGAAGGAGCTGGAGGGCATCGTCCACCCGGCGGTCATAGCCCGCTCTCTGGAGATAATGGCCCGGGCCACCGAGCCGGTGGTGGTGCTTGACGCCATCAAGCTCATCGAAAGTGGCATGGCCCAAAGCTGCGATGCGGTTTGGGTGGTGACCTGCACCCCGCAGCAACAGGCCGAGCGTCTCATGGCCGGACGAGGGCTCTCGGAAGAGGTGGCCTGGCAGCGCATCCGGGCCCAGCCACGGGCAGAGGAGAAACTCGAGCACGCCACGGTAGTCATCGATAATTCGGGCCCCAGGGAAGAGACCTGGAAACAGGTGAGAGAGGCCTGGGAGAGGATTGCCCCCCGGAAAAAGCTATAGCTGGTCCTTTAACCGCTCAGCTAACCGGCGAGTCATCCCCGGAACCAGGGCCAGGTCCTCTATCGATGCCTCTTGGATCCCCTTCAGCGAACCAAATCTCTTGAGGAGGGCCCCCTTGCGCTTGGCGCCGATGCCCGGCACTTGTTCCAGGACGGAGCCAAAGGTGGTCCTTGCTCGCACCCTCTGGTGGTAGGAGAGGGCAAAGCGGTGGGCCTCGTCCCGGATACGCTGCACCAGGTAGAGGCTTTGGGAGGTCCGGGGCAGGATGACGGGGTCGGGTGTATCGGGCAAGAATAGCTCTTCATGCTCTTTGGCCAGTCCGGCCACCGGCAGGTCGTAGATGGCCAACTCGTCCATTACCTCCAGGGCGGCCGATAGCTGTCCCCTTCCGCCGTCCACGATCACCAGGTGCGGAACGATGCCCCAACTGTCTTTAGCTTCCCCGCCCGGGGCTACTGTCGGGGCCTCTTCGGCCTCCTTCTGCCGGGCAGCGTAGCGGCGGAAGCGCCGCCGGAGGACCTCTTGCAGCATGGCATAGTCGTTGGCCCCCTCCACGGTCTTGATGCGAAAGCGCCGGTACTGGCTGGGCTGGGGCATACCCTTCTCGAAAACCACCATGCTCCCCACCGCCGAGGTGCCCTGGATGTTGGAGACATCGTAGCACTCGATGCGCATGGGCAGTGTGGGGAGTCCCAGGTTCTCCTGGAGCTCCACCAGGGCCGTCCCGGTCTTGGCGGCGTCGGATAGCCATTGGAGACGCAATTGCTCCAGGGTCTCTCCCGCGTTCTCCTCCACCATCTGCACCAGTTGTCTCTTCTCGCCGCGCTGCGGGAAGGCCAGCCTCACCCGGTCACCGCGACGGTCTCCGAGCCAGGCGGCCAACACGTCGGCGTCGCCCAGCCGGTCCTGCAGGATGACCTCGGCCGGGACGTGGGTGGCATCGGCGTAGAACTGCTGGACGAAACTGGAGAGTATCTCCGCCCGCTCGCTTTCTTCGGTGCCTTGCATGACGAAGTGCTCCCGGCCGATGAGCTTGCCGTTACGGATGAAGAAGACCATGACGCAGGCCTCGCCATTGCTGCGGGCGGCGGCGATGACGTCTTGGTCGGTGGGTTTGACGGAGATGACCTTCTGTTTCTCCACCACCTTCTGCACCGCCAGCCATTGGTCCCGAAAATGGGCGGCGCTTTCGAAGTTGAGGGATTCGGCCGCCGCCTCCATGCTCTTGCGGAGGGCGGAGACGATCTGCTCGTGGTTGCCGTCCAGAAAACCGCACACCTGCTGGATCACCAGCCCGTACTCCTGGCGGGTGGTGGCGCCGATGCAGGGGCCCAGGCAACGGTGGATGTGGTATTCCAGACAGGGTCGTTTGTCCTTGCCGGTGATCTCCTTGCGGCAGGAGCGATAGGGAAACAGTTTCTTCAAGAGGTCCAACGTCGCCCGCAGGGACTTGGCGCTGGAATAGGGGCCGAAATGACGGGCTCCGTCGGGCTGGGGGCGGCGCACGGTGTATACCCGGGGCCAATCCTCCTGGAGGGCGATCTTGATGTAGAGGTAATTTTTATCGTCCCGGAGCCGGATGTTGTAGTAGGGGTGGTGCCTCTTGATGAGATTACACTCTAGGATCAGGGCCTCTTTTTCCGACGCGGTAACGAAATACTCGAAGTCGGCGATCTGGGAGATCATCCGGCGGGCTTTGGGCGAGAGCCGGGCGTCGGCATGAAAATGGGAACGCAGGCGGTGGCGCAGGCTCAGGGCCTTGCCCACGTAGATGATCTGGCCGGCCTGGTTTTTCAGGACGTAGACGCCGGGCCTTGCCGGGAGCGCCCCCAGGCGGGAGGCGAAACGCGTTTTCTCGGAAGAATTGGCGGTCATCGATGGTCATGACTATCTATTTTTGACTTCACCATATTTTACCATAAAATTTCCTTCCTGCTACCCCCGGCGAAACAAAAAGGGCAGCGCTTTGGCTGCCCAACAGTTTCCAACCGGTGTCTCCGCTGTTTACTTCGGCACGGCCTGGAGGGATTGTAGAAATTCGCTGATCTGCTTATTGAAGGCATAAAAGCCTCCCACCAGGACCAGGCAGCAACAGCAGAGGAGGATGAGCACGACAACCACAATGATGAGTACCTTTTTCCTTTCCATCTCAGTGCACCTCCTTTCCTTTCCGGTTTGGGCCAACCAGGGGGCTTGTCCGCTGATGCCACAATAGAAACAGAAGCAGTAGGAAGAGCCCCAGGAGGACCACCATCAAAAAGGGAAGGAGTATTGAGAGTATGGTGACGGTGGCCGCCACCACGTCCTCGACCAAGCTGAGGACGGGGTTGCCCAGGCCGCCGGTGAAAGCGGTGACGGCCGGCCGGACGGTGGCTTTCGCGGCGTGGACCGAGCCGGCCAGGAGCAGCCCGCAGACCAGGGCCAGGACTGGGTGAACGTCGGCGATGACATTGTTGGAGGCGGCGAAAAGAATGGCCCCCGCCGTGGGCCGGACCAGGGTCTGGATGGCGTCGTTGACGGTATCCACCGCCGGTATCTTGTCGGCGAAGGTCTCCACCAGGAGGAGCGCTACCAGGACGGCCATCACCAGGTTGTCGGTGAGCAGGTCGAAGGGTTTGTTGAGCTTTAGCAAAGGGGTGAAGCGGGCGGCGATGGCGACGATGAGCAAGGGCAGATAGGCATTCAGCCCGGCCGAGGCGGAGATGCCGAAGCTGGTAGCCAGGTTGGAAAAGGCCTGGATCATCTGGCGAGGCCCCTTTCACCCGACACAGGCGCTCTTGAATCCACTCCATTATAACAAATGGAAGGCGCAAATAGCAAATCGCCCCACGCAATGCTGTTTACAGAACTTTTACAATTCGCCCAGCGAGTGAGAGGCAGATATGCTATAATACCAGTGTCTTTGCCAGGCTTCACGTTTCTCGGGTGGCTCTTGCTGGTTGCATCGCGCCGTAAACAAAAAGGGAGGAGGTGAGAAAGTGAATCGTCCTACTGGCGTGACCATCATCGCTCTCCTGTACTTCTTCAGCGCCGCCATGATGCTCTTGGGTGGGTGCATGTTCCTGGCCTTGCCCTTGTTGACCGGCGCCGGCGCCTTGGGGCAGGAGGGCGCCGGGGAGGCCATCGCTGTCAGCGGTACCATGGGGGTGATATTCTGCGGCGTCTTCGCTATTTTCGCGCTCTTGTACGCCTTCTTTGGCTGGGGTCTGTGGAAGCTCAAGAACTGGGCACGGATCCTGACTATCGTGTTCTCCATCCCGGGCCTCTTGTTCATCCCCATCGGCACCATCATCTCCGGGCTGATCATTTGGTACCTTCTCAAGGAGGACGTCAAGGTAGCCTTCCAGTAGCAAGCCTGACCTTTACGCAGTATCTCGCGACCTAGGGCGCGCTCGTTGTGGCCTCTGCCAGGAGCCCGGCGGCGCGCTTCCTTTTTGTCAGACAAGAGGGGCACTAGAAACTGAGCCCGTAGTAGCGGGTCAGGAGAGCCCGAACCGCGCCCATGGCCGCGATCTCCAGGACCGACAGGGTGAGCCCGGCCAGGAGGGGCAGGAGGGCGTCGCCCCAGGTCTCGGCCACGTTCCCCCCGCGAGCCATGATCAAGAGGATCATGCTATTGATCAGGGTCAGCATCGCCAGGACGCCGGCGGTGGAGAGGAGGGCCAGGGGATACAGGAGAAAGTCGAGCTCTGCCTGTGTCACCAAGACCAAGGTTAGGGCGGCCACCAGGAGGACAGCCAGCTCAACGAAATTGCGCAGCACCGGCTGGGGATCAACGGTGCGCCAGAGGGTGAAATTGAAGACCGGGAAGACGATGGTGGCCAGGGCCAGGCCGTTCAGGGTGCCCGTGACCAGGCGAAAGAGGTTGCTGGGCTCGTAGAGGTGGGGCAGGTCGGGGAAAAAGGTCAGATATGAGTTGAGGCCATCGATCCCCATCAGCACGATGAAGACCGCCAGCGCGGTGAGGAGAGGCAGGGGCGGCAGGCCAGCGGAGCGGCGCCGGCCCAGGAGGAGGTAAGTGGCGAAGGCCAACGTCGCGCCCAGGTAGGTTCCGGTGCAGCGCGCGCACAGCGGGAGTTGTTGGCCACCGGGGTGGAAGGAGCGGGCGGGGATCTGGTGGCAGATGCCGTAGCCGATCAGGTGGGCTTTGTCCAGCACCGACCAGGGTGGGAGCAGGAGGAAAACCGCCAGGACGATCAACAAGAGGCCGGCCAGCATCCGCCGCGCTGGTGCGGAGCTCCGGGAGCGGCTGGCCTGGGCCTTTTCCGACCCCATCAAGGACCTCGCGTTGACGAAAAATGGGGCATCGGTCAGCCCTCCAGTTCAGGATAACCTATGCCCCTTTGCCAAATCAGCCGCTGTTGTTCAGGAGTTCAACTCCTGAACAACGGCCTGTCGTCGCCCTTCCGGCTTGAGCCATTGGCCGAGCCCGTGGGAAGGTCTACGGGTAGATGCCTCGGGTCATGATGGCGTTGGCCACCCGGTCGATGGCCAAGACCAGGGCGGCGGTGCGCATGTCGATCTTCTTCTCCTTGGAGACACGCCAGACATCCACGAAGGACCGCTTCATGATCCTGGCCAGCTTCTCGTTGATGTCGACCTCCTCCCAGAAGAAGGCTTGAAGGTCCTGTACCCACTCGAAGTAGGATACGGTCACCCCGCCGGCGTTGGCCAGGATATCGGGGACGACCAGGATGCCCTTATCGTAAAGGATCTTGTCGGCATCCAGGGTGGTGGGGCCGTTGGCTCCCTCCACGATTACCTTGGCCCTGATGCGGTCGGCATTGCTTGCAGTGATCTGCTCTTCCAGCGCGGAGGGGATGAGGAAATCGCAGGGTAGCTCCAGGACTTCCTCATTGGTAATGGTCTCGGTGCCGGGGAAACCCACTACCGTGCCGGTCTCCCTCTTGAACCGGAGCACCTTCCGTGGATCAAATCCTTTGGCGCTGTAGATGCCTCCCTGGGAGTCGCTAACCGCGATGATCTTGCAGCCCTGGTCATGCATCAGGTAGGCGCTCGCCGAACCCACGTTGCCGAACCCCTGGACGGCCACCGTGGCGCCCTGCAGGTCCATCCCCAGTTCCTTGGCCGCTTCCACCGCTACGAGCATACAGCCGCGGCCGGTGGCCTCGAAGCGTCCCTGGGAACCACCCAGGCCGATGGGCTTGCCGGTGACCACGGCGGGCACGGAATAGCCTTTGTGCATGCTGTAGGTGTCCATGATCCAGGCCATCACCTGAGGATTGGTGTTCACGTCCGGGGCGGGGATGTCGCTCTCGGGGCCCATCATGATGGATATCTCAGTGGTGTAACGGCGGGTCAAGTTCTCCAGCTCGATGATGGACATCTTCTTGGGGTCGCAGACCACGCCACCCTTAGCGCCGCCGAAGGGCAGGCCCACTACGGCGCATTTCCAGGTCATCCACATCGCCAGGGCACGCACCTCGTCCAGCGTGACGTCCGGGTGGTAGCGGATGCCACCCTTGGTGGGGCCCCGGGCGGTGGAGTGGTGCACCCGGTGGCCGGTGAAGATCTGCACCGAGCCATCGTCCATTTTTACCGGGAAGTTGACGGTGAGTTCGCGCTTAGGGTGGCGGAGCATCTCCACAATGCCGCGCTTGATCCTGAGGAATTGCACGGCATAATCGTACTGCTCCAGGGCCATCTCGTAGGGCGTTTTCTCGATCTTGACTACGCTGTGATTGACCTTCCTCATCGTTGATTCGTCCTCCTCATTGAGATATAGCGAGATTTCAGTACTTTTGGCTGGGTAAGAAGTACCCGATCGTAGCAATTAGCGCTGGACAGAGACCACCTCCTTTGGTTTGCTGCAAGTGTGATATTTCAAAAGAAGTCGCCGCCGCAGGCCGGTATTATACCACAAAGCTCTCCGCCCTGCATCGCGATTCTACCGGAGAATCGAGTAGTGGTCAATGGACCTAATAGGTGATGCTACAACAGTGCTCCATTCTCACAACACTGATCTCACCAGCGGATCGTGTCATCTTGGCACGCATTTGGCACGTATCATTTTAAGGCGTCACACCCAGGACAGCAGGTGCTAATGTAGCTTGCGCCGCAGGATCTCGTTGGCCAGGGCCGGGCTGGCACGGCCCCGGGTGGCCTTCATCACCTGGCCGACCAGGAAGGTTAAGGCCGGCTCCTTACCTGCCCGAAAATCGGCCACCGCCCGGGGATTGGCGGCCATGACCTCCTCTACGATGCTCTCGATCTGCGACGCATCGCTGATCTGGACGAGCCCCCGGGCAGCGACGATCTCTTCGGGCCCCTTGCCGTCCTTGAACATCTCCTCGAACACCGTCTTGGCCAGCTTGCTGGAGATGATGCCGTCATCCATCAGCTTCAGCATCTGGGCGAGACCGTCCGGCGTCACCGGGCAGGCCTCGATGGGGGTATTCGTGGAATTCAACAGTTGCAATAGGTCTCTGGTGATCCAGTTAGCAACGGCCTTGGCGTTAGGATGCCTGGCAGCGCAGGCCTCGAAGTAGTCTGCCAGGGCCTTCTCGCCAGTGAGGATGCCGGCATCGTAGTGGGTTATGCTGTACTGGGCCACCAGGCGCTGGCGCTTGGCGTCGGGTAGCTCCGGGAGCCTGGCGCGGAGGGACTCTATCCACTCCCGGCTCAAGGCCAGGGGCGGCAGGTCGGGTTCGGGGAAATAACGGTAATCGTCGGCCTCCTCTTTGCTCCTTTGAACCACAGTGACGTTGCCCACGTCGTCCCAGCCCATAGTCTCCTGCTTTACCCGGCCTCCTTCCTCGAGAAGCCTGGCTTGGCGGTCTATCTCGTACTGCAATGACTTAAGGACGGCGCGAAAGCTATTGAGGTTTTTGACCTCCACCTTGGTGCCGTACTTGTCGCTGCCTTTGGGCCTCAGGGAGATGTTGGCCTCGAAGCGCATGGCGCCCGTCTCCATGTCGCCGCTGCAGACGCCCAGGTAGCGCAGGATGGCACGCAGCTTGATGATGTACTGGCGCACTTCGTCCACCGAGGCGAAGTCGTGCTCGGTGACGATCTCCATCAGGGGCACGCCGGCCCGATTAAAGTCAATGAGGCTGTAGGTCTCACCCTGGTTGGCCACGTGGAAAAGCTTGGCGGTGTCCTCCTCCAGGTGCACCCGGCGGATGCGGATGCGCTTGGGCCCGCCCGGGCTGTCCACGGCCAGCCAGCCGTTCTGTGACAGGGGCAGGTCGTACTGGGAGATCTGGTAGCCCTTGGGCAGGTCTGGGTAATGGTAGTTCTTGCGGTCGAACTTGGCGTATTCGGGAAACGAGCAGTTCAGGGCCAGGGCGGTCATGACCGTGTATTCTACCGCCCGGCGGTTGATGACCGGGAGGACGCCGGGCAGGCCCAGGCACACCGGGCAGACCAGGGTGTTGGGCGGCGCCGCGGCGTAATCGGCCCGGCAGCAGCAGAACATTTTAGATTCGGTTAGAAGCTGGGCGTGGGTCTCTAGCCCGATGACCGGCTCGTATTCCATGGACTTTTACAACAGAGATTCCAGCGGGTGATATTCCATCCCGAAGGCATCGGCCACGGCCTTGTAGGTGACGTGTCCGGCGTAGACGTTGACTCCCTTGGCCAGGGCCGGATCGGCCTTCACTGCGTTCACGAAGCCCAGATTCGCCAGCTTCAGGGCGTAGGGCAGGGTGACGTTGCTCAGGGCATAGGTGGAGGTCCGCGGGACCGCCCCGGGCATGTTGGTGACGCAGTAATGGACGACGCCGTCCACGGTATAGGTGGGAGCGCTGTGGGTGGTGGGATGGCAGGTCTCTACGCAGCCTCCCTGGTCCACCGCCACGTCCACCACGACGGACCCCGTCTTCATGGTCTTGACCATCTCCCGGGTGACCAGGTTAGGGGCCTTGGCACCGGGCACCAGCACCGCCCCGATCACCAGGTCGGCGTAGCTCACGGCCTGGGCGATGTTCAGGGGGTTGGACATCAAGGTCACCAGCCTCCCGTGGAGCACCTCGCTCAGGTAACGCAAGCGCTCGACGTTCTTATCGATGATGGTCACCTGGGCGCCCAGGCCCAGGGCGATCTGGGCGGCGTTGATGCCCACGGTGCCTCCCCCGATGATCACCACGTTGCAAGGGCTCACCCCTGGTACACCGCCCAGAAGCTTGCCCCGGCCGCCGTTCATTTTCTCCAGGTAGTGGGCGCCGACCTGCACTGCCATGCGGCCGGCCACCTCGCTCATGGGGGTCAGGAGGGGCAGGGTGCCGTCGGCTAACTGCACGGTCTCGTAGGCCACGGCGGTAACGTTTTTCCTGACCAGTTCGCGGGTCAGCTCCTCTATGGCCGCCAGGTGCAGGTAGGTGAACAGGATCAGCCCCGGCCGGAGGAGCTCGTATTCCGAGGACAGGGGTTCCTTGACCTTCAGCACCAGGTCCGTTTTAGTGAAGGCCTCGGCATGGGTGGGGGCGATTTCCGCACCTACCTGCGCGTACTCGGCATTGGTGAAGCCGCTGCCCTCCCCGGCGCCGGCCTCCACCAGAACGTGGTGGCCGGCCTTGGCCAGTATCTCGACCCCCGCCGGTGTGGCTGCCACCCGGTACTCGTTGTCCTTGACCTCTCTTGGGACACCGATGTTCATCGTCTCTCCTCCTCGAGTGTTCGGCCAGCCCTGGCTCTTTTTATACCAGCAAAGAAATTACAAAAAACGCTACTTCATGAACCAGGAGTCCTGGCTCTCGTCGTACCAGATGAGGAACGTCGCTCCTTCGTCGGCCAGCACCTGAAAATACGCCTTGCCGGGCTCCAGCCAGGCCCGGGCTATCTCTTTGACCTTCCACTCCCGGTTCCGCCACCAAAGGGCCTGGGGCTCCTGGGGGTACTTGTGACCCGAATAACATTTGACTATGATCCGGTTCGTCCAGCTCTCGTTATCGTCTTCCATCGCGGCGGCATTTGGCCCTAGAGATGCGGCCGAGAACCCCACCGTAGAGAGCGCAGAGCTCGCGGAGATCTTTCTTTATCTCTGCGCTCTCAGCGGGCTCTGCGGTAAAACGACTTTTCGGCTGCGCTTCTAGATTCTGGGCCGCTGCCGGTGCCAGGCCGTGGCCTGCTCGTAGGCGTAGGCCACGCGCAGGAGCAGGTCCTCAGCAAAAGGCGGCCCTAAAATCTGCATGCCCACTGGCAGGCCGTCCACGAAACCACAGGGGATGGATATCCCGGGGATGCCGGCCAGGTTGGCGGTGAGGGTGCACACGTCCGACAGGTACATGGCCAGAGGGTCGCCGGTCTTGTCCCCTAGCTTAAAGGCCACCGTAGGCGAGGTGGGCACCACCAGGGCCTGGACATCCTTGAAGGCCTGGTCGAAGTCCTGCTTGATCAGGGTGCGGACCTTCTGGGCCTTGAGATAATAGGCGTCGTAATAGCCGGCGGAGAGGGCATAGGTGCCCAGCATGATGCGCCGTTTCACCTCCGGCCCGAAGCCACGACCCCTGGTCCGGGCGTAGGCGTCCCATAGGTCCTCGGCTTCCTGGTCTGAATAGCCATACTTCACCCCGTCGTAGCGGGCCAGGTTGGCCGAGGCCTCGGCGGGGGCGATCAGGTAATACGCCGGCAGGGAATACCCGGTATGAGGCATGTTAACCTCGCGCAGTTCAGCCCCCAGTTCCGAGAGCTTGTCCAGGGCCTGCCGGAGCACGGCGGCTACCTCTGGCTGCATACCCTCCACGAAGTACTCCTTCGGCACCCCCAGCCGCAAGCCGTGGAGGCCTCCCTGCAGTCCTCGATGATAGTCCGGCACTGGCGTATCTACGGAGGTGGAGTCGTTTGGATCGTAGCCGGCTATGGCCTGCAAGGCCAGGGCACAGTCGGTCACGTCCTTGGCCAGGACCCCGATCTGGTCCAGGGAGGAGGCGAAGGCCACCAGGCCATACCGGGAGACCCGGCCGTAAGTGGGCTTCAGGCCCACCAGGTCGCAAAAACTGGCGGGCAGGCGCACGCTCCCGCCGGTGTCGGTGCCCAGGGCATAGAAGGCCTCACCACTGGATACCGAGGCCGCGGAACCGCCGCTGGAGCCTCCCGGCACCCTATCGGTGGCCCAGGGATTGACGGTGGGATAGAAGGCTGAATTCTCGGTGGAGGAGCCCATGGCGAACTCGTCCATGTTGGTTTTGCCCACGAGCACCGCCCCCGCGGCCCGCAAATGCTCCACTACTGTGGCATCGTAGGGCGGGATGAAGTCCTCCAGCATGCGCGAGGCACAAGTGGTGCGAATCCCTTTGGTGCAGATGATGTCCTTGATGGCCATGGGGATGCCGGTGAGCGGAGAGGGAGGCTCGGCCCGGCTGGCCAGGAGTGCGTCGGCCTGCCGCGCCTGCTCCAGGGCCAGCTCCGGGGTCAAAGTGACAAAGGCCTTCACCTTGGCCTCAACCGCTTCTATCCTCCCCAAGACCGCCTTGGTGAGCTCGGTAGAGGAGACCAGGTGCTGCCTCAAAAGATCGCTGGCCTCATGTAGGGTCAGTTCGAATAGTTCCATGCCGGTCCGAGTGGATAGCAAATTGGGGACTGCGGCTAGCGAATTGTGTCTGCTACTTGCTACCTGCTACTTGCTACTTGTTATTATCTGATATCCGGAAACCCGTCGGGCGCCCGGTCCAGCCACCAGAGCTTGACGTGGGTGGCCGCAGCCCTGACCATGATCCGGAGGTATCCCTCCTTGGCCCGGCGGGCGGAGGCGCGCATGAGGGTGCGCTGATCGTAGACCAGCTTGGTGACCATGCGCAGGCGCAAGGCCAGGTCGGTGTCCTCGCCTCCCAGGAGCGACGTTCGAAAGCCGCCCACCCTCAAGAACGGCTCTCGCCGTACGGCGAAGTTATTCCCAGAGAAGCCTCCGAAGCCCAGGAACCTGGTGAAACGAAGGAAATTGTTGTTGACATAACGAAACCACCAGCGCACGAGCCCGTTGCCGTCGTAGAGGTGAACCGGCCCGGTCATGCCCCCGACCTGGGGGTTTCGCTGAAAGACATCGGCCAGGTTCTGGAGCCAGTCCGGAGGGGCGTCCACGTCTCCATCGGTGCTGGCGATGATCTCGCCCCGGGCCGCCTCAAACCCCGTCTGCCGTGCCCTGGCCACCCCCTTGCCGTCCTCGGGCACCACGATGGCGCCATAGCGCCGGGCGATCTCGGCAGTGGCGTCGGTGCTGCAATTGTCCACGACTATGATCTCATATTGGGAGGCGGGGTACCGCTGTGAGCGAAGGGACTCCAGGGCCCGGGCCAGGTACTTCTCCTCGTTGTGGGCCGGGATAACGACGGATATGAACACAATGTGCTCTCTTAAAAAAGAAATCAGTCCAGGATGGCGTGGACCCGGAAGCAGTCCTGCTCCCTCTGTGGGGCATTGGCCAGGACCTCGTCCCGGGGAAGGGACGGTCCGGCCTGGTCAGGGCGCATGACGTTCTCCAGGGGCACCACCATGGCCGTCGCCGGGATAGCCTGGGTATCGAGTTCCTGCAGCACCTCGGCGTACTCTAATATGGCCGAGAGCTGCTCCCGGAAACGCTCCAGCTCCTCCGGCTCCAAGGCCAGTCGTGCCAGGTGGGCCACGTGTCGGACTTGATCAACCGTGAGTTTCATGGGTAGATCCGATACAACATCCTGGGGAAGGGAATGGCCTCCCTCAGGTGGTCGATGCCGCAGATCCAGGCTACCACGCGCTCGATGCCCATGCCGAATCCGCTGTGGGGAACAGAGCCATACCTCCGCAGGTCCAGGTACCACTCAAAGGCCTGGCGTGGTAGGTTATTCTCGATGATGCGCCTCTCCAGGAGAGCCAGGTCGTGGATGCGCTGGCTGCCGCCGATGATCTCGCCGTAGCCCTCCGGGGCCAGGAGGTCCGAGGCCAACACCACCTGCGGGCGATCTGGATCGGGCTGCATGTAAAAGGCCTTGCACCGGGCCGGGTAGTGGGTGACGAAGACCGGTTTGGGGGATTGCTCCGCCAGTAGGGTCTCCTCGTCCCCTCCGAAATCATCGCCCCAGTTGATCTCTTTGCCGTGCTGGCGCAGGATGTCCAGCGCCTGGTCGTAGGTGATCCGTGGAAACGGGGGCTGCACGTTCGCCAGAGGCGCGGTGTTGCGTTCCAGGGTGGCCAACTCCTCCCGGCACTGGGCCATGACGCTTTGCACGATGTAACTGACGAAGCTCTCCTCCAGTTGTAGGAGATCCTCGAACGTATAATAGGCCGCCTCGGGCTCGATCATCCAGAACTCCATCAGGTGTCGCCGCGTCTTGGACTTCTCGGCCCGAAACGTGGGACCAAAGCAGTACACCTTGCCGAAGGCCATGGCCGCCGCCTCGTTGTAGAGCTGCCCGCTCTGGCTCAGGTAAGCCTTTTCCCCGAAATAGTCGGTCTCGAAAAGGGTGCTGGTGCCCTCGCAGGCGGCAGGGGTGAGGATGGGGGCGTCCACCGGGAGGAAGCCCTGCTGGTCCAGATAGTCCCGGCAAGCCTTGATCACCTGAGCCCGCACCCTCAGGACGGCGTGCTGGCGGGAGGAGCGCAGCCAGAGGTGGCGGTGCTCCATCAGGAAGCCCACCCCGTGTTCCTTGGGGGCAATGGGGTAGTCCTGAGCGACCTGGACGATCTGCAAGTCCTTGACCAGGAGCTCGTAGCCGCCCGGCGCCCGGTCGTCTACGCGAACGGTGCCGGTGACCACCAGGGAGGATTCCTGGGTGAGCTCCTCCCCGCGCTGGAAGACCTCGGCCGGGACCTCGGGCTTGAAGACCACCGCCTGGATTATGCCGGTGCCGTCCCGCACCAGGAGAAACTGGATCTTGCCGCTGGAGCGCTTATGGTAGAGCCAGCCGCGGATGGTGGTCTCCTGGCCCACGTACGCGGAGGCTTCGCTGACGTAGATGTTCGGCACGGCGCCATGCCTCGCTTTGGGCTCACAAAAATGCGGGGGTTAGAGGCACGCCAGGCCCTACTGCCCCGCCAGCCCTATTCTACACTGGAAAGCGGGCC
>JBFMCB010000014.1:0-30652 GCA_040754915.1 Chloroflexota bacterium
CTGGCTCGGGAGCTGGGATACCGCTCCACCATCTCTGCACCGATCCTGGCCGCCGAGGCTGTCTATGGTGCCCTGACCGTTATGAAAGGTGAGTCCCATGAATTCAGCCTGGATGAGACCTGGGCGTTGTCCATCCTGGCCCAGCGGGCAGCCGCCGTCATCGAGGGTGCCCGGCTGAGGCAGCGTCTGCGCCACGAGTCGGCGGAGTTGCAAGGGGCCATGCAGCGCATCGGAGTGGCGCTCGGCGCCGGTTGGGAAAAAGAAAAGGTCTGGCACACCATCGTTGACCTGGCCGCCAGCATCCTGCATGCCGAAGCCTGCACATTGCAACTGTTGGACGAGCATACGCAAGAGCTGCGCTATCAGGCAGCCCGGGGGATACCCATGGAGCAGGTGGCTCAGCTCCGGGTCAAGGCCGGCCAGGGGATGTGGGGGCGGATCATCGTGGACGGCAGCACCCTGCACTTCCCCGACATGCAGGCCGACCCCCGGGGGCCGGAACTCCCCCTGGGCCGCGACGCCAAGCTCAGGGCGTGCCTGGCCGTGCCGGTGAGGGCCGAGAGCAAATTCCTGGGTGTGCTGGCCGTTTACATGCGCACGCCCTACCGCTTCTCCCCTCCGGAGATCGAGCTTTTGACCTCCTTTGCCTCCCAGGCCGCCATCGCCGTGGAGCAGGTGGAGATGTTGGAGAAAAACACGGTAAACGCTGCCAACTACGAGCGGCTCCACCAGGTGAGCAAGACCGTGGCCTCCTCTTTGGAGCTGAAACAGGCCCTGGACAACATAACCGCTGCGGCCCTGGAGATATCGGCGGGCGATGTGGCCTCCATCATGCTCCTGGATGCCGAGAGCCAGGAGCTGACTATCGCCGCCTCGCGGGGCTTGGCCGACGAGGTGGTGCGTTCCACCCGGGTGAAGGTGGGCGAGGGCGTGGCCGGATGGGTGGTGGAGCATGGGCAGTCGCTACTGTTCCAGGACGGCATCGTGGACCGACGGCTCCAGGAAAGCCCTTACCGTAAGGGGCATTTCACCGACTATTTGCGCACCTTTCTGGCTTCCGATGAAAAACACTTCACTGCCGGCATGACCGGAGGACAAAGCCCGATCTGGGCCGTCTCGGCGCCCCTGGCGGTGAAAGGCAAGATCTTCGGGGTATTGAACGTCCACGCCGTGGGGCCCCGCCGTCGCTTCGGCGAGGCGGACTTGCGATTGGTGGAGGGCCTGGCCAGCCAAGCGGCCATCGCGTTGGATAACTCCCGGCTTTATGAACGAGTGCAGAGCCTGTTTGTGGAAACCCTGGCCGCCCTGGCTTCGACCCTGGAGACCAAAGACCCGTATACCAAGGGCCACTCCGAACGTGTGCGGGACCTTTCCGTGGGCATTGCCCGGCACATGGCTCTGCCGGATGACCAGGTGAACGTCTTGCGCTCCGCTGCCCTCCTGCACGACCTGGGTAAGATCGGGGTGGACGATGCGGTCTTGCACAAGAACGGCATCTTGACCCAGGAGGAGAAGACCCAGATGCAACTCCATCCCGCCGCCAGCGGCAAGATCCTGGAGTACGTGGACTTTCTGCGGGAGGCCGCGCGCCTGGCCGGGGCTCACCACGAGTGGTACGACGGCTCCGGCTATCCTAATGGGTTGGCCGGGGATGGCATCCCCTTGGGAGCCCGGATCTTGATGGTTGCCGATGCCTACGAGGCCATGACCTCCGACCGGCCCTATCGGGCCAAGATGGAACCCCAGGAGGCCATCGCCGAGATCAAGCGTTACGTGGGCACCCAATTTGACCCCAAGGTGGTAGAGGCACTGGTATCGTTCCTCAGCAGCGGCGAGCCTCCGGAAGAGCACCCTGCCGGAGTGGCCTCCAAGTTCGTCGGCACCCCACCGCGTATCAGCTAGCCAGTAGCCCCCAAAGCCACAAACCCGCTCCACCCGAACCCCGGAGACGTCTACCTCAACCCACTCCGGTTGCCGGTCATCGCCCAGCAACGAAGGCTGGTAGATTCCCAGTTGTCCAGTGGCGGCCTGCTCGATGCCGAGGTGCAACGCTTGAGGGATGTCGCTCAAGTCGAGGACCGCGTTCAGTTCGTCAAAACTCGTTACGCCCTGAAAGTGCGGAACTTGGGGTAACCGTCATCGTGGCTCGCTCCCCGAGCCGCGCAGTCCCTGCCGCACCTGGGAGCGATCCTGGGCGTCGATGAGGGAGACGAAGACATCTTCCAGGGAGGGGGAGATCGGACCGATGTGCTTTACGGCAAGGCCCTCGGAGCGCAAAGCATCTTCCATGGCTGGGAGGGCCTGGGCCGCCGAATCCACCACCACGTGTAACAGGAGGCCGTGAAGAGCCGTGTCCTTAACAAATGGCAGGCGGCTCAGGGCCTCCAGGGCGCCCATGGCCGGCGAGGCGTCCACCTCCAGGAGGTCCCCCGCCAGGTAGTTGGCTTTCAGCTCATCCGGCGTCCCCAGGGCGATGAGCCGGGCATTGTGCATGAGACCAAGGGTGTTGCAGTGCTCCGCCTCGTCCAGGTAATGGGTGGTGACGAAAACGGTGATCCCTTCTCCGGCCAGGCCGTAGATCATGTCCCAGAAATTCCGGCGCGAGACAGGGTCCACCCCGCCGGTGGGCTCGTCCAGAAAAAGGATGGCGGGCCGGTGGACGATGGCGCAGCCCAGGGCCAGCCGCTGTTTCAGGCCCCCGGAGAGATTGGTGGCCAGCTCATTCTCGCGGCCGGTCAGGTTGGCCATGGCGATGAGGTCGGCGACGCGCTGGGGCCTTCCGGACGTGGGCACCTGGTAGACGTCGGCGTAGAACTCCAGGTTCTCGCGCACGGTGAGGTCGGAATAGAGCGAAAAGCGCTGGGACATATAGCCCAGTTGTTCCTTCACCTTCTCCGGCTCCTTCACCACGTCGTAGCCGGCCACTTTGGCCCTGCCCCTGGTGGGGGCCAGGATGCCGCAGAGCATGCGGATGGTGGTCGTCTTGCCGGAGCCGTTGGGCCCCAGGAAGCCGAAGATCTCCCCCTCCTGGACCCGGAAGCTCAGGCCGTCCACGGCAGTGAAATCGCCAAAGGCCTTGGTTAGCCCGCTGACTTCGACGGCGTAGGTCATGGGCGAAGGGTCAGATTCATGAAGACATCCTCCATGGAGGGTGAGATCTGGCGCAAGGTCACAACCTCCACCCCGGCGGCCCGCAGGGACAGCTCCAGGCGGGACCGGGCCGAGGCCGCATCGCTCACCACCAGGTGCAGGAGATCACCGAAGACCTGGGCGTCTTCCACTCCTGGGGTCTGCCGCGCCACCTGCTGGGTGATCTCGCGGGGGCGGCCTTTCAGCTCCAGGATCGCTTTGCCCAGGAGAGCTTTGAGCTTATCGGGGGTGCCGCAGGCCAGGAGCCGCCCATGAGTCATGAATCCCACCGTGCTGCAGCGCTCGGCCTCGTCCATGTACGGCGTGCTGACGAAGATGGTGACGCCGCGGCGCAAGAGGTCGTACAGTATCCGCCAGAACTCCCGCCGGGACAGTGGGTCCACCCCGGTGGTGGGCTCGTCCAGAAATAATATCTCCGGCTCGTGGATCAGGGTGCAGGCCAGGGCCAGCTTCTGCTTCATGCCACCTGAAAGGTATTCAGCCTGGCGGTGCTGGTATCCGGTCAGCCGGCTGAAGGCCAATAGCTCCGCCGCGCGCTTCTCCCGTACCTGACGGGGGACCTGGTAGATGTCGGCGAAAAAGGCCAGGTTCTCCTTCACCGAGAGATCGCCATATAGGTTAAAGCGCTGCGACATGTAACCGATGCGGGCCTTGACCTGCTCAGGTTGGGAGACCACGTTGTACCCGGCCACGCTTGCCTGGCCTTCGCTGGGCGCCAGGATGCCGCAGAGCATGCGGATGGTGGTGGTCTTGCCCGCCCCATCGGGGCCCACCAGGCCGAAGATCTCCCCCCGCCGAACTGCCAGGTTCAGACGGTCCACCGCTACCAGGGAGGCGAAGCGTTTTGATAGGTTTGTGGTTTGTATGATCGAATCCAATCCTCTATCTCACGGTGGCAATCTGCGCATCGGCCGGCATCCCAGGCTTCAGGAAATGCTCGGGGTTCGCCATCTTGATGCGCACGGCGAAGACGGTGTTCACCCTCTCCTTCTGAGTCTGGACGTTCTTGGGCGTGAACTCAGCCTTGGGGGAGATGTAGACCACCTCACCAGGGAAAACCTGGCCGGGGAAGGAGTCGGTGCGCACCTGCACTCTTTGACCGTGTTTCACCCGGCCCACCTGGTCCTCCGGTATGTATACGGTGAGTCGCATTTTGTCCAGGTCCGCCACGGTGACCACCGTGGTGCCTGGCGCGGCCATCTCACCAACGCGCACCGCAACGTTGGTCACCAGGCCCTCGATGGGCGAGTTCAGGCTGAGCTTATTCAACTGTACCAGGAGAACCCCTAGAGCTGCCTCCGCCTGGCGCACCTGGGCTTGGGCTACCTCCAACTGCTCCTTGGTGGCCCCTGCCTCCAGGGCAGCCAACCGCGCCTGAGCCGCCTCCGCCGCGGCCACGGAGGCCTGATACTGGGCATAAGCCGCATCTACCTGGACGTTCAAGGACAGGGGGTTGCGCTTCATCTCCAACAGATTGTCCAGGTTTCTCTGGGCGCCCTCCTTGTTGGCCAGGGCTACATCCAGGGCCGACCAGGCCGCCCACCATTGGTACACCGCGGTAGAGTATCTCTGTTTGCCCTCCCGGAAAGGCAGGCTGGCCAGGGGCTCGGACTGGTCCTTCAGGTATTCAGCGGCCTCTTTGTTGGCCTGGGCCTGTCCCACCTGGTGGGTCGCCATCGCCAACTGGGCCCTGGCCGCGTCGATCTTAGCATTCAGCTCCTGGGGATTGGCCCGAAGGGCCTTGGCATTCTCCCAGGCCTTTTGCGCGCCGTCGCGCCAGGCCACGGCTTGGGCTACCCCCGCCCTGGCCATGACGATCTCCTCCGGACGGGCCCCCGCCGCCAGTTGATTGTAGGCAGCCTGGGCCGAGTCCACCGTCGCCTGGGCCTGGCGGATCTGCGCCTGGAGCAGGGCGTCGTCCAACTGGAGCAAAACGTCCCCCTTATGGACGCCGGTCCCCTCGTCGACGGCGATCGCCTTCACCTTGCCACCGATCTCCACACCCAGCTCGCTCTCTTCGGCTTCGATGGTCCCCGAGGCGGCGATGGTCTCCTGGCCGCGGTCGGCCAGGCCCAGGTAACCCCGGTTGTCCCATACGTACCACCCTATTGCTCCAGCAATGGCCAGCATTATGGCCGCCATGATCACCAGTCTACGGTCCTTCACGTTCAGCTCCTTCAAGGACAGCGCCTGCCCGTCTCTATCTTTCACTCCAGCCTCTTGTGGAAACGGCGGGCGCTGAAGGCCAACACCACCACCCCAAAGATCAGGAGAACCACGACCTCATCCCACAGGTAGGTGAACCCCGCCCCTTTCAACACCAGCCCCCTGATGATCCGCAGGAAATAGGATAGCGGGACCAGGTAAGTGACGAGTTGAATGGGCTTCGGCATGGCTTCTATCGGGAAGAAGAAGCCAGAGAGGATGATCGTCGGCAGCATAAAAAACATGGTGCTTTGCAGTGCCTGGTACTGGGTCCTCGAGATGGTGGAGATAAACAGGCCAATGCCCAGGGAGAACAGGACAAATACCAGGGAGAAGATCAGCAGCGAAACCACGTTGCCCCTCATGGGCATGCCGAACCATAGGGTGGCGATGGTCAGGGCGATGCCGGCATCGCCGAAGGCGATGAGGATGTAGGGCACGATCTTGCCGACCAGGAGCTCGATGGGCCTGATGGGGGTGACGATGAGCTGCTCCAGCGTCCCCCTCTCCCGCTCGCCCACCACGGTAAAGGCGGTGAGCCCCAGGGTGATCCACTGCAGGATAGTGCCCACCAGTCCCGGCACGTTGAATACCACGCTCTCCATGCCGGGGTTGTACCATACCCGGGGCCGGAAATCCAAGGGCATGTCCAGGGTGCGCCCCAGGCGAGAGGAGACGATCTGAATGGATTCGTTCTGGGCGATGATGGTGGCATAGGACAGGGCGGTGCTGGCGATGGCCGGGTCTGAGCCGTCCAGGAAGAACTGCACGGAGGAGCTCTCGCCCCTCTGGATCTTGCTGGTATAGCCAGCCGGGATCACCAGAGCGGCCTTGGCCCGGCCGCTGTCAATGAGAGAGGCGATCTGGTCATAGTTTTCGGCATCCCACACGAAGTCGAAGTATTGAGAGCGTCGGAAAGCCTCGACCAGCTCCCGGCTCGGCGCCGTCTTCTCCTGGTCCCACAGGGCCGTGGCGATGTGCTTCACATCGGTGCTCAGCGCATAGCCGAAAAGGAAGAGCTGTACCACCGGCATAAGGAACACCAGGGCCAGGGTTCGAGGGTCCCGCCGGATGTGAATGAACTCCTTGCGCATTATCGGTATGATGCGGCTATTCATCGCGCCGGCTCCTTTGGGCTGGTCACGCCCGTGAGGAACAGCTCCACCACCTCGGGGATGACTTTTTCGTAGGAAATAGGTACCACGTTCTTTCCCATCATCACCTCCTGCCCCAGGATGAAGATGATGAACATGCCAAAAAAGGCCCGCGATACGATGGCGGGATCGCATGGCCGGAAAGCCCCAGTGGCGATGCGCTCACGAAGGTATTCTTCAAAGATAGTGCCCACCTGGAACAGGTTGCGGAAGGCCTCGGCACGGACCTGGTCATCCACTTCTTGCATGGCGGACATGAAGAAACGGATGGTATCCACGTTGGCCAATGCCAGGGTAACACCACGCCTCAGGATATCCGTTAGCAAGCCCCGATCGTCCTCCCCGCTGATCTCGGCGCCGCCCAGGGCCGTCAAGAGCAGCGCAGAATAGGGGCGGGTGAGCACGCTTAGCAACAGGTCCCGTTTGTTCCTGAAGTACAGGTAGATCGTGCCATCGGCTAGCCCAGCCTCCTGGGCCACGTCGTGGATGGTAGCCTCGTGGAAGTTCTTCCGGGAGAACACCCGGGTAGCCGCCCGCAGGATCTGCTCGGACCGCTCCGCCGCCAGCCGTTCCTTGCGCACCGGTCTATTTTCCACCTAGACCTTAAATAATGAATGAATCTTCATTCATGATAATACTCCTACCACGAAAAGTCAAGGGCAAAGGAAAGAACACAGGTTCGGAAGCCTCGAAAAATGGCTCTTCTTCGCGCCAGAATGCGCCATAGGGCTTGCACTAGAGCGGTCAAAGGCCCCAACTGCCCTCCGGCAAAGGCTCCCGGCGTCGTTTGTTGAACGGAGACGAAGGCGGATGTATAATGGGCTTGTGGCAGACCGAGATCGGCATTGCCGGTTTCCGGGAGCTCTTGACACCCTGAGCCTGATCAGCCGGGAGGTAAAAGACATGAGTGGCGAAACGTTGTTTCTCGCGGTCGGCGTAGCCCTGGTCCTGGCGGTCGTGCTCCTCCTAGGAGCAATCCTGGTCTATCTCATCTGGCAGTCAAGGAAACCGACCGAGCCCAGCGCGCTGGACCTGTTGCAACGGCAGATCTTTCAAATGAACCAGGAGCTCCGCGAGCTTCGACAGGAGCAGGCCACCGTGCCGACGACCCTGGCCGAGGGACAGGCGAAAAATCTGGAAGCCCTACAAGCCAATTTCACTGCCATCGTGGCCACACTCAACGAACAACTCTCCCGGACCCAGACGAACATCGCCCAACAACTGGACAGCTCCAGCACGCTGATGGGTGAGGTAAAGGAGCGGCTCGGCGAGCTATCCGAGACGGCCCGAGTTATCCAGGAACTGGGAAAGGACATCTCCAGCCTCCAGGACATCCTGCGGGCGCCGAAGCTGCGGGGAGGCATTGGGGAGCTTTTTCTGGAGGACCTGCTGAAGCAGAGCCTCCCCAGCGGTAACTACCAGATACAGCACGCCTTCCGCTCCGGGGAAAGGGTGGACGCTGCCATTCGGCTGGGCGACCGCCTGGTGCCGGTGGACTCCAAATTCCCCCTGGAAGGCTTCAACCGCCTGATGGCAAGCCAGTCCGAGGAGGAGAAAAAGAGGGCCCGGAAGGAGTTCGCCGCCTCGGTTAAGAAGCAAATCAGTGACATCGCCGAGAAATACATCCGCCCCGACGAGGGGACCTACGACTTCGCCCTGATGTACATCCCGGCGGAGAACGTCTTCTACGAGGTGATCGTCAAGGACGAGATCCTGGGAGAGGAAAAGGGCCTATCGACCTACGCCCTGGAGAGGCGGGTCGTGCCCGTGTCCCCCAGCAGCTTCTATGCCTACCTCATGGCCATAGCCTATGGCCTCCGGGGGATGCACATCGAAAAGCAGGCCCAGGAGATCCGCGACCGGCTTGGCGAGCTCCAACAGCGGTTTGGCAGGTTCTACGATGTCTTCGTGGACCTGGGCCGAAGCCTGAACGCCGCGGCGCGCAAGTACGAGGACGCCCATAAACGGGCCGAGAGATTCAACGAGAAGATGTCACTGGTGACGGGCACGGCGCTGGAGCTGGCCGAGGCGCCGGAGGTGTCCCGGCTGGCGCTGGAGGGCGCGAAGGAGGAGAAGGCCGAGGGATAGTCCAAGAACCCGAAGAGACATTCCGCTTGACGTGGGGCCAAGCGGAAGGTATAATATTTTTGCAACGAGCGAGCCGAATCTTCCAAGCGAAGAACGGGGGAACCGGTTCTGGGGTGAATCTTGCCGGGGCAAGTAGGGTAGCTCTTTCGCCCGAACCCGTCAGCTAACCTCGCAGGCATTGGGAAGAGTCCAGGGGCTGCTCTACCCTTCCCGGCCAGAGGCGCTGTCGCTCTGGTCTTTTTTGTTCCAGCTTTCTTCGATCGCCCCGGCACGAAAGGAGGCTACCATGAACAAAAGCGGGTTGTGGTGTGCTGGCTGCGGAGTCGAGATCACCTGGTCACCGATGTTTTACCGGCGACGGGCCTACTGTTGTTCCGACTGTCTGGCCCGGGGGGATTGTCGCTGCGATTACCAGGACGACGCGGCGTACCCCTCCCGGGAGAGCCTCCGAAGCCTGCCCCTGTCTAAGGTCGGTGCCCTGGCCGAAGGGGACGACCGGGCCCTGAGCGGCGCCATTGCCACGGCCGAGCGAGGCGAGGGATGAAGCTCATCGCCGCTATGGTCCAGGACGAGGACGCAGACGTACTCCTGGACGCCCTTATGGAACGCGGCCTAAAGGCCACGAAGATCAGCACCACCGGGGGGTTCTTGCGCAGTGGCAACACCACGCTGCTCTTGGGGGTGGAAGAGCACCAGTTGGAGGAGGCCCTGGGCCTGATCAAGACCCACTGCCAGGCCCGCACACAACTGGTGAACGTCATGCCCTCCATGCTGCCCCTGGGCGCCCCAGACCTGCCCACGCCGGTGGAGGTTGCCATTGGCGGCGCCACCGTCTTCGTCTGGGACATCGAGCGCTACGAGAGATATTGACGTGGGGTAGGTTCGACCTGAGGGATACATGGTTTGAAGGTGAAAAAAGGTAAACCTGCTGGATCGGATACAATGGCCAGGCGCGAAATTGCCCTGGCCATTCTTTACGCCGCCCTGGCCGCGGTGGACCCCATCGAGGCGGTCAAGCGCTTCGTCTCCCTGGAAGACTCCTCCCTGCGGGCCGGCCCGCGCTCCTATGACCTGCGGCGCTGCCAACACATCATCGTGGTGGGGGCCGGAAAGGCCAGCGCCGCCATGGCCCAGGGGCTGGAGGAGGTGCTTGGCGACCGCATCGCCGCTGGCCTGGTCAATGTGAAATACGGCCACAGTGCCCCAACCCGCATCGTAGCGGTCCAGGAGGCCGGGCACCCGATACCGGACGAGAATGGGCTCCTGGGAGCCCAGCGCATCCGCCAGATGGTGGACGGGGCTGGGGGAGACGACCTGGTGATCTGCCTCCTCTCCGGCGGCGGCTCGGCCCTCCTGGCCCTACCGGCTCCAGAAGTGACCCTGGAGGATAAGCAAGGCCTGACCGAGCTTCTCCTGCGCTGCGGCGCCACCATCAACGAGATCAACGCCGTGCGGAAGCACCTCTCGTGTCTCAAGGGCGGCAACCTGGCCCGGCTGGCCTGTCCCGCCCAGGTGGTCTCGCTCGTCCTGTCCGACGTGGTGGGGAGCCCCCTGGACGTCATCGCCTCGGGCCCCACCGTGCCCGATCCCTCTACCTTTGGTGATGCCTGGCAGGTCCTGGAGCGATACGGGCTCACCAGCACCGCCCCCGCCAGCGTGGTGAAGCGTCTGAGTCGCGGCAGGCAGGGGCTCATCCCCGACACACCTAAGCCGGGAGACCCGGCCTTCGCCCGAGTCCAAAACCTGATCATCGGCTCCAGCGAAACCGCAGCGGCAGCGGCGGAGAAGAAGGCCCAAGAGCTTGGCTTCAACACCTTGCTTTTGTCCACCTACGTCGAAGGCGAGGCCCGGGAGGTGGCACGGGTCTTGGCAGGGCTGGCCAAGGAGGTGTATTTTCACCATCGGCCCCTGGCCAGGCCCGCGTGCCTGATCGCCAGCGGCGAGACCACCGTCACCGTGAAGGGCGACGGCCTGGGCGGCCGCAACCAGGAGCTGGCCCTGGCCGCCGCCATCGCCCTGGAGGGGCTGGTGGACGTCACTGTGCTCAGTGCCGCCACCGATGGCTCCGACGGCCCCACCGACGCCGCCGGCGCCATCGTGGACGGCTCCACCGTGGAACGGGCCCGGGCCCGGGGCTTGAACCCCGCGGACCACCTGGCCCGGAATGACTCCTATCGCTTTTTCCAGGCCCTGGAAGAGCAACTGGTGATCGGCCCCACCAGAACCAATGTCAACGACCTGTATCTGGCCTTGATTTTTTAAGGTTGCGATCTTGACCCGAAAACGATTTCGGAGTATAATTATATTGGTGATCGAGCATATTTTTTGCCCTTCTCTCGAAAACGTTTTCTGAAGCTGGGGCGCTAGACCATGGCGGTGGGGATAAAGGACCTGGCCCGGGAGGCGGGGCTCTCGGTGGCCACCGTTTCCAAGGCCCTGAATGAGTATGCCGACGTCAGCGAGGAGACCCGCCAGAGGGTCCGAGAGATCGCTCGCCTGCTTAACTACCAGCCCAACATCACCGCCCGGGGCCTGCAAAGCCGCCGCACCAATATGGTCGGCCTGGTGATCCCCACGGTGGAGCCCCACCTCTCCGATGACCCCTACTTCCTGGATCTCTTAGCGGGCATCGCTGACGAGGCGGCGGAGAACGAATTCGCCCTCCTTCTGACCCGTTGCGCGCCTGGGCCCAAGGAGCGGCTGTGTTACCAGAAGATAGTCCGGGGCCGGCGGGTGGATGGCCTCATTGTGGTGCGCACGCGGTCCCAGGACCAGCGAGTGGCCTATCTCCTAGAGGAGGGCTTCCCCTTCGTGACCTTCGGCCGGACCGAACAGGGGCTGGATTTCCCTTTCGTGGACGTGGATGGCACCCAAGGCCTCTACGACGCCACCCGCTACCTCATTGGCCTGGGCCACCGCCGCATTGGCTTCATCGCGGCCCCCGAAGGGCTGATGTTCGGCTTTCATCGCCAGGAGGGCTTCCGCAAGGCCATGGAGGAGGCGGGGCTGGCCATGGAATCCGGGCTGCTCGTCCGGGGCGACCTCACGTTACAGAGCGGATATGTGGCCATGGGCCAACTCCTGGACCGAGATCCGCCTCCCACCGCGGTGGTGGCCTGCAACGACCTCATGGCTCTGGGGGCCATGCGCGGCGCCCAGGAGAGAGGGCTTTGGGTGGGGCGGGACCTGGCCGTGGTGGGCTTCGACGATACCCATGTGGCTGCCCACTCCCGCCCCTCCTTGACCACCGTGAGCCAGCCCATTTACGATATCGGCATCTTGCTCTGCCGGATGTTGCTGCAGACCCTGCAAGGTAAACCCCTGGAGGTTAGACAGATTCTGCTAAGACCCGCCCTGGTGATCCGAGAGTCCAGCGGCGGCACGATCTCGTAATCCCTGCATCGGAGGCGATCATGGCTGACCTGGAGGCTTTGCCCTCTGAAGCCCTGGACCAGTTGAGCCGGATCGGAAGGGCCGACCTGGTCATCGGCATACCCAGCTACGAGAACGCTGGCACCATCGGCCACGTGCTGCGCATGGCGGCCCAGGGGGCAGTGCGATACTTCCCTGGTCTAAAAACCGTGATCATGAACTCCGACGGCAATTCCTTTGACGGCACCAGGCAGGTAGCGCTGGGCACCCCCATGCCGGAGGGCGTCCAGGTGATCGCCACCACTTATCAGGGCCCCTCCGGCAAGGGCTCAGCCTTTCGGGCCATCTTTCGGGCGGCAGAGCTATTGGGTGCCCGGGCCAGCGTAGTGGTGGACAGCGACCTGCGTAGCATCACGCCGGAGTGGATAAAGCTGCTCGCCTCTCCCATTCTAGAACAGGGATACGATTTCGTCGCCCCCTACTATAGCCGTCACAAGCATGACGCTACGATCACCAACCACATCGCCTATCCCTTAACCCGCGCCCTTTATGGCTGGCAGGTACGGCAGCCCATCGGCGGCGATTTCGGGTACTCGGGCGCATTGGCCAGCCGGTACTTGCAGAAAGACGTCTGGGCCAGCGACGTGGCCCGCTATGGCATCGACATCTGGATGACCACCACCGCCCTCAACGAGGGCTTTAAGGTCTGCCAGGCCTGCCTGGGGGCCAAGGTGCACGACGCCAAAGACCCCGCTCTCTCCCTGGGGCCCATGTTCGCCCAGGTGGTGGGAACGCTCTTCAGCCTCATGGAGACGTATCATCCTAACTGGCGCCGGGTAGAGGGCAGCCAGCCCGTGCCGCGTTACGGCCCACCTTTGGAGGTTGAGCCGGAGGCTATCCCGGTCACCCTGCCAGCGCTGATCGCCAAGCTCCAGGCGGGCATCCGGGAGTTCGGGGATGTGTGGGAGGCCATCCTTTCGCCGCCAAGCCGCGCCGCCATGGAGCGCCTCCTGGCCCAGGACCCGGCTCTCTTCGCCTTCCCGGCCGTGGACTGGGTGCACATCGTTTACGATTTCGCTGCGGCCCACCACCGCTCTAGCCTGAACCGCGGGCAGGTCATCGCCGCCCTGGTCCCACTATACTATGGCCGGGCGGCCGGCTTCGCCGCCGAGACCCGGGAGATGACCACGGCCCAGGCCGAGGCAGTGGTGGAGGCCCAGGCGCGGCTCTTTGAGACCATGAAGCCATACCTCATCGACCGGTGGGGTTGAGCATACAGGAGGTGATGTGAAAGCAGCAAGAGCCATCTCCCACGCCGAGGCGCGTTAGTCGTCTCACCACTTATCCCCAGGGAGGAGGAAAACGATGAAGCGGATTGTTTACCTGAGCGTGATCGCCTCGCTGCTCCTGGGCCTGGCGGGGCTGGGTGCAGCCTGCGGCCCCACACCCACCCCGGCACCCACCAAGGCCCCAGAGCCCACCAAGCCGGCACCGACGCCGGTGCCGCCCACGCCAACCCCCCTTGGCCCGGTCACCTTCCTCTCCACCCAACTGCGCCCCGTAGAGGAAGCGGAGAAGATGCGCAAGGTCATCCTGGCTGGCTTTCCGGCCAAGGTGGACTTCATCCCCGAAGACACCGGCCCCTTCACCGACCGCATCCTGGCCGAGCAGAAAGCCGGCAAGGTCACTGTGGACCTCGTGGGGGGCCTGCACGGCGACCTCCCGCCCTTCATCGAGGCGGGGGCCTTGGAGGACCTGACCCCGCTCCTGGCCAAGCTCGGCGACCGCAAATTCCCTGCGGCCTTTCTGGAATTGGGCCGGATGGGGACCAAGGACAAGTTGTACTACATCCCCTGGATGCAGGCCACCTACCTCCTGGCGGCCAATAAGAAGGCCCTACAGTACCTTCCCCAGGGGGCCAATCAGGATGCCCTGACCTACGACCAACTGAAGCAATGGGCGGCCAACGTCCAGAAGGCCACCGGCGAGAAGAAACTAGGCTTCCCCGCCGGCCCCAAGGGGCTGATGCACCGCTTCTTCCAGGGCTATCTCTATCCCTCTTACACCGGAGGCCAGGTTACCGGGTACCGCAGCCCGGAGGCGGTGAAGATGTGGCAGGAGTTCAAGGACCTATGGCAGTACGTGAATCCCCAGTCTACCACCTATGACTTCATGCAGGAGCCGCTCCTGGCCGGAGAGGTGTGGATCGCCTTCGATCACACCGCCCGCCTGATCAATGCCCTGAAGCAGAAACCCGACGACTTCGTGGTCATGCCTGCGCCTGCCGGCCCCAAGGGGCTGGGCTTCATGCCCGTCATCGTCGGGCTGGCCATCACGAAAGGTGCACCGAACCGCGCCGGAGCCGAGAAACTCATCGAGCACCTCACCCGCCCGGAGACGCAGGTCGTCACCTTGCGGGAAGTGGGCTTCTTCCCGGTCGTGGAGGCCACCATCCCCAAGGACCTGCCGGTCGGCATTCGCATGGAAGGGGAAGGGGTAGCCAAACAATCGGCGGCCAAGGCAGCCCTGCCTTCCCTGCTGCCGGTTGGACTGGGAGGCAAAGGCGGCGAGTTCAACAAGGTCTACATGGACACCTTCACCCGCATCGTGATCAAAGGCGAAGACATAGCCAAGGTGCTGGATGAGCAGGCGAAGGCCATGCAGAAGATCCTGGACGAAACCAAGGCCCCCTGCTGGCCGCCGGATGCGCCCAGTGTCGGGCCCTGCAAGGTCAAGTAAGTGTTCTGGACAGGGGAGGGATGGATCCCTCCCCTGTCGGTTGGAGAAAAGATTAAGGATGAACCGGCGCCTCGCCTTCCTGGGGCCTTACCTGTTGCTCTTACCCTCCATTCTCTTTCTCTTGGTCTTCTTCGCCTGGCCCATGGTTCAGGCCCTCCTGCTGGCCTTCCAGACGCCAGAGGGGGCCTTTGCCCTTGGGCCTGTGCAGCAGATGGCGGGGGACGTGGCCTTCAAGGACGCCCTGCGGAATACCATCCTGCTCGTCCTATTGATTGTGCCGCTCCAGGCAACCCTGGCGCTGATCATGGCGCTGCTCATTCAAGCCGGCCTGCGGGGGTCGGGTCTCTTCTTGTACACCTGGACCATCCCTCTGGGGATCTCCGATCTGGCCGCGGGCATCGTCTGGCTTTCCATCTTCACCGAGCGGGGTTACCTGAATTCTTTTCTCCATGATGTCGGGCTGATCCAGAGGCCGATCCCAATCCTGAGTTATGAGAACCCCCAGGGCCTCTTTCTCGCCGTTGTCGTGGCCGAGACCTGGCGGGCCACGGCCATCGTCATGGTGATCCTGGTGGCCGGCCTGCAGATGATCCCCCGGGACTATGTGGAGGCGGCTGAGGTCTTTGGAGCCGGATTGTGGCAAAGGATCCGCTACGTCATCCTGCCCCTCCTGCGCCCCAGCCTGCAGGTGGCCTTGATTCTGCGTACCATTTTGGCCTTCCAGGTCTTTGCCGTAGTGATAGCCCTTGCCGGTCGGGTCATGCCCGTCCTGGCAGGGGAGGCCTACTTCTGGTACGGCAGCTACCGCAATGCCAACGTGGCTGCCGCCTATGCTGTTCTCATTCTATTCGTCTCGATAGCGAATACCGTGCTGTACCTTCGTGCCCTCCGTACCCGTGAGGAGGAGGTAGCCCTATGAGGTGGATAGGCTCCTGGCGGCATTCAGGACGGGTTCTGGCCTACGGTTTGGCCCTTCTCTTTTCCACCTGGGTGCTCTTTCCCATCTATCTCATCGCGGTCAGTGCCCTGAGTCCCCGGGAGGCGATCTACCAATGGCCCAAGGCGCTCTTCCCGGCTGTCTTTTCCTTGGATACGCTGACCTTCTTTCTCGGCTCCCACGGCATCCTGGGCGCTACCATCAACAGCATATGGGTGGCCCTGATCACCCTGGTCCTTTCCCTGGTCATCGGCGCCCCCGCCGGTTATGCCCTGGCCCGTTTCGTCTTCCCGGGTCGGGACACCTTCAAGATCCTCATTCTCACCACCCGGGCTTTCCCGATCGTGATCCTCTCGATCCCCCTGGCGGTCACCTTCATTCAATGGGGGTTGTACGATACCCTGCTCGGCGTGGCCCTGGTGCACACGGCCTTAGCCCTCCCTATCACCATCCTGGTGACCAATAGCATCTTCTTGAGCGTGCCCAGGGACCTGGAAGAGGCGGCCCTCACCCTGGGTTGTAGCCCCCAACAAGCCTTCCTGCGGGTCGCTCTGCCCCTGGCGCTGCCAGGGTTGGCGGCAGCGGCCATTTTTACCTTCGTCCTTTCCTGGAATGAGGTCTTCGCCGCCACCATCTTGACCTTGCGGAGCCGTACCCTGCCGGCCCACGTCCTTACGGTCTTGAACGAATCCCCCCTTCCCTTTCGTTTCGCCGGTGGTTTCTTTCTCATCGCACCGGCCCTGGTCTTTATCTTCATCATCCGCCGTTACCTGCTCAATATGTGGGGGCGGGTAGTGAAATAGGGTCATAGATCGCAAGGCCCATGTGGCAATCCTCAGGTTTCTTAATTGACTCCGCCGAAAAAACAAGGGTTTAACCGCAGAGCACGCAGAGCGTGCCGAGATTTTCGGTTTTTTCTCTGTGTTCTCAGCGTGATGGTCCCGGAGTTCAACTCCGGGACATCAACGGCTGGAATGGCTTTTTTCAGTGGGTCTTAATTAGTTCAAAGAGACTGGCGTCTTATCGGTGAGGTGCATATGGCAGAGATTCGCCTGGAAGGGGTTCGCAAAACCTTCGGCAAGGTGACCGCCGTTCGGGACGTGACCTTGACCGTCCGGGATCGAGAGTTCGTTGTGTTGTTGGGGCCCAGCGGGTGCGGCAAAACTACGTTGCTCCGCTGCATTGCCGGATTGGAACACCCAGACCGTGGGCGCATCTGCATCGGCGGGGAGGACGTGACGGACCTGCCGCCCCGCCGCCGGCGCATCGCCATGGTCTTTCAGAGCTATGCCGTCTTCCCTCATCTCACTGTCTTCGAGAACATCGCCTTTGGGCTGCGGATGCAGAAGCGGCCCCAGCAGGAGGTCAAAAAACGGGTGCAGGGGGCAGCGGAGCTTTTGCAGATTGCGGAGCTGTTAGAGCGTTATCCGGCCCAATTGAGCGGAGGCCAGCGTCAGCGGGTGGCGGTGGCCCGAGCCATCGTGGTGGAGCCCGAGGTCCTCCTGATGGACGAACCCTTGAGCAACCTGGATGCCCTCCTGCGATTGCAGATGCGGGCCGAACTGAAGCGGCTCCTTCGCGAGATTCAGACCACCACCGTTTACGTGACCCACGACCAGGTAGAGGCCCTGAGCCTGGGCGATTACGTCGCCATCCTGAAGGAGGGAGAGATCATCCAGCACGACACGCCCATGAGGATCTACGATGAGCCGGCCACCGTCTTTGTGGGCGGTTTCATTGGCAGCCCGCCGATGAACTTCCTGAAGGGTTCCATCGAGGTCAATGGCGAGCAGGCCTCTGTCTCCATCGGCGGCCATCATCTGGCCGCCCCTTCTTCTCTGAAAAAGCGCTCGGGAGAAACGGTGCTCCTCGGCATTCGGGGCGAGAACATCCATGCCAGCACCGAACCGGCGCAGGAGGGGTTGCCGGCCCGGGTGCTGGTCATCGAGCCGCTGGGCTCCCACCTGCTTCTCACGGTGCAGGTGGGGGGCGAGGGACTCAAGGTCATCGCTCGCAACGACTTCGCCGTGGAACCGCAGCAGGGGATCTGGCTCCGCCTGGAGCCGGGGAAAGTCCGCTGGATGGATGCCCAAACCGGTGAGGCCTTGGTTTGAAACAGCCTGATCTCCAGAGATCAGCGTTCAATCCGCCATGGGTGGCAAGCCAATCGCATTGAGCATCGTCAGCGCCTTTAACCGCAGCGCGCCGAGACCGCGGAGATTTCCATTTTTCCTCGGCGTTCGTCCCGGAGTTGCACTCCGGGACACAGGCACGCGGTGAGACGCAAATCGCCCAACTGATCAATGCTCGCCGCCCGGCGTATCGAGAGATAGGCGGTGGGACTGGCGGCCAGGCTGCCGAGGGCAATGGCGGCAATGGGGACGAGATTCTCAGAGGGGGGCCCGTCGCCACAGGCCACCGAGCTTGCGGTAGGTCAGCCAGGCGTAGTAGGCCATCAAAAGGCTCAAGAGCAGGCCGTGAAAGCCGTCCTTGTAGCCCTCTAGCTTGAAGAACCGGCGGAGGAACTCTCGGAGCGGCTGGCCCAGGTAGCTTTGCCACCTGGGCCGCACGCCCTGGGCTTTAAGCATCTGGGCCTGGTGATCGGTGTAAACCTGCTGCTTCGCCCGGAACTGCCCCAGGCTATCGTAGTTCAGGTGGGTCAAGGTATTCTTCAGGTAGCCCGCCTCGCCGTCCAGGATCACCAGCTCATGTACCAGGCGCTTGGTGTCGTAGCGTCCCTTCTTGCGCTGGAACAGGCGCAGTTGGTAGTCCGGAGACCACCCGGTGTGGCGGATCCACCTCCCGAAGATGATGTTCTTGCGCGGCACCCACCAACCCAGCGGGATCCTATCTCGAGTCACCCGGCGTACCTCCGCCTCCAGCTCCGGCGTGGAACGCTCGTCGGCGTCCACGAAGAAGACCCAGTCTCCGGTAGCCAGGGTCAGGGCAAAGTTGCGCTGGTCGGGCCAGTTCTTGAACTCCCGCTGGTAAACCCGGGGGGTGTATTGCTGGGCGATGGCCACCGTCCGGTCGGTGCTCAAGGAGTCCAGGACGATGAGCTCGTCCGCCCAGCGGACCGTCTCCAGACAGTCCCAGATATTCTTCTCCTCGTTCTTCGTGAGCACCACCACCGAGATCTTAGCCATCTTCTTCCCAGCATAGAAAACGCGGCAACGTTCCCCTCAGGCCCCCCGAAACGTCCAGAGCTTGTTGGCGGTGAAGTTCCAGCCTAACACCACCACCGTGGCGATGGCCTTGGCCAGCATATACCAAAGACCCACGATGTCGTGGAAGACGTAGAGCAAAGCCTGGTTGATGCCCAACCCCACAATGCTCACCAGGAAGAACTGCGCGAGCTGCTGGGCAGGGCGCCGGTTCTCCTGGTCCCCGAAGGTCCAGAAGGTGTTTAGGGTGTAGTTGTTCAGGACGGCCGCGCTGAACGAGAAAGTGTTGGCCACGTAGAGGTTCAGGTGCACCAGTTCCTTCAATATCGCCAATAGTCCGAAGTCAACCACCGCCCCGATGGTGCCCACCACGGCGAACTTCAGGAACTGCCTTGCCAGGCGCGTATTGCGCAGCAGCATCTCCAGTTGGTCAGTCAAGGTCTCCCCCCGGCTTTTCATAGTGTAATTGGGCGGCGTAAACCATCCCCAAAAGCAAGCCAGCGTAGGTCCACATGCCGTGGACCCAGAGGTTGTCGAAAAGGTTGTGGGTCGACTGGGCGACCAGGGCTCCCAGGGTGCCCATGGCCAGGGCCCGGGCGAAGCTGCTCTCCGACCGACGCCGGGCCCACCAACAAAGGCCGAAGGCGGTTGCCAGCAAGGCCAGATAAGCACCCAGCCCCACCAGGCCTGTTTCCGCTGCGATATTCAAGTAGTAGTTGTGGGCGTGGCCTAGAGGGTCCTCCCATCCAGGCAGGGCATAGGCAGGATATGCGGCCCCATAGTTGCCGATGCCCACCCCGGTGATCGGCGAGGCGGCCAGCATGCCCTGGGCCGCCTGCCAGTGAGCCATGCGCTCCACCACCGCCCAGTTCTCATCGGTCACCTTCACCGTGCGGGCGTCGAATATCCCGAAGTCTCCGATGACGGTCTCGGCCCGGGCCACCAGGGTGGCGGGCAGGAGCTCGGAGGCCCCCAGGAACAGGGCGGCGGCAACCAACACGCTGACCAGGATGAATAGGGCCAGGGAGCGGCGGCTCTCCAGGACATGCATGGCCACAAAGGCTACAGCGAACCCCAGCCAGGCGCCCCGCGAGAGGCTCATGAGCAGGGCCGCTCCCATGATCGCCAGGGCTGCGGCGCAAACCACCTGCAGCGAGGTCCAGGAGCGCGCGAAGCCAGGCAGGTAGCGGCGAAGGCCGAGTTGGCTTGAGGTTTCAGGCTTCAAGCTACCCCAGACGAGGAGGCTATAGGCCACCGGCAGGGTCAGGTTCAGAAATCCCCCATAAGGATTGGGTTGGTTGAAGGTGCCGTAGGCCCGTAGGAACCGCTCACCGATCTGGAAGCTGGGCGGGCCAAGGCGGAGGAAAAACTGGCCCCATCCCTGAAGCCCCTGGGCAATCCCGGCCAGGAGCAAGCAAACGACGACGCGTTTGATCTGCGCTGCCGGTAAGGTGTTGATGGCCACTAGGTAGACCACGGCGAACTCCAGCCACTTGGCCATCTCTTTGGCACTGCCAGCAAGGAACGTGGCATCCAGTAGCGAGAGAGCCTGGGCCAGAAGAAAGATGACGATGGGCAGAAAGAGCGGGCCCTTCTCCACCCGGTTTCGCCTTTGGGCCACCGTTCGGGCGGCCCAGGCCACTACCAGCAATGCCACGAGAAGGTCAGCAACGGTGAACACCAAAGGGCCGAAGGGGAACTGTTTCAGCGAGCCAAAGGGCACGGCGAAGGCCAGGAGATAGCAGGCGAACTCGATCCTGACCAGGGTGAGCAAGACCGCGAGAACGCCCACTAACAAAAACGTGGCCGCCGCGAGGGGTAGATAGGCCAGGGCCAGGGCCGAGACCGCCATCGAGAGGACAGTGGCGGTGGCGGCGTAAAAAGACTCGGCTCCGGCCGGAGGAGCCAGGAGCCATGGGCGGGAGCTTGGGCGTTCGATCATAACCGCTAACAATCCACTTGTCGGAACCAGGCGATGGTTTTGAGCAGCCCCTCCTCCAGGTCCACCCTGGGTTCCCATTTCAGGTAGCTCCTGGCCTTGGAGATGTCCGGGCAGCGGCGAGAGGGATCGTCTTCACTGATCGGCGAGCGGAATTCGATGGGCGAGGCTGAACCGCTAAGCCGTTTGATCACCTGGGCGAACTCGATCACCGTGCGCTCATCGGGGTTGCCCAGGTTGAACACCTGCCCTTTGGTGCCTGCGGCGAACATGGCCTTGATGATCCCATCCACCATATCCGAGACGTAACACAGGCTCCTGGTCTGGGTGCCGTTGCCGTACACCGTAATGGGCTGGCCCTTGATCGCCTGGGTGACGAAGTTAGGCACCACCCGGCCGTCGTTGGGGTCAGAGTGCGGGCCGTAGGTATTGAAGATGCGTATGATCCTGGCGTCCAGGTCGAACCTGCGCACGTAGGTCATGGTCAGGGATTCGGCGAAGCGCTTGCTCTCGTCGTAGCAACTGCGCGCGCCGAGGGGGTTCACGTGGCCCCAGTACTCCTCGGACTGGGGATGGACCTCCGGCTCCCCGTAGACCTCGGAGGTGGAGGCCAGGAGGAAGCTGGCACGGTTGGCCCGGGCCAGCTCTAACAGGTTATACGTGCCCAGGGAGTTGACCAGCGAGGTCTCCAGAGGATAGTCCAGATAGCCCGGTGGGCTGGCCGGGCTGGCCAGATGGAAAATAGCCTGAGTCTCGACCGCAATGGGCTGGGTGACGTCGTGCTCGAGGAACCGGAAACCGGGATCGCCTAGCAGATGTTGGATATTCCTCTTGCGCCCGGTGATCAGGTTGTCCAGGCAGAGGACCGAATGCCCCTGGTTCAGCAAGGCCTCACACAGGTGCGAGCCCACGAACCCTGCCCCGCCGGTGACTGTTATGTGCACGGCTGTGAGGAGACCTCCAAACGCAAAATCCGGGAGCCTTTAATGCTCCCGCCTGGCTCCCTTACTGATGTCCCGGAGTTGAACTCCGGGACGGCCGTTAGTATACCAGAAACCGAAGAGAGGCGTCAATTCAGGGGGCAGCAACTCGGGTCGCACGGTTGAGAATATGCGCCAGACACTCTTCGACCTCAGGCGTCCGCCAGGCTCGTTGAGCAGCGATAGTGGAGTGGGGCTTAAATGGCCGTAGGGATTCGGCCAGCGGTGCGCCCAGGATGGCGATGCGCGCCAGGTCACCGGTCCCCAGGCCGGCTCTCCGGCAGTAGTGCAGATAGCCGACGTCGTTGACGTCGAAGCCCATGATCCTGGTCGCCACCGTATCGGCGGCCAGGAAATCGGCGCTGGCGATGGCCAGCCTCAGCTCCACCGGGTCGCCAAAGGTGGGCCCGTCCCCTTCCATGGCCTCGAAGCCGTCGATCACCGCCAGGTGGGGGTACACGTATCGTCCCACCAGATAGAGGTTCAGGTTCAGGGCCGGGTAGCCCTGGTGCATGGCGAACTTGTCCGAATGGCCAAAGGGGCCGAGGATCCGGCTCTTCATCGATTCGTACAGTGGCGAACGTTTGACCGACTGCGGTATGACCGAACCCAGGGAGCTCAGCACCCGGGCGTTCCCCGGCCCCCTGGTTTCCTCCCGGATCACGCTGCCCATGACCATGTTCTTCAAGGACAGGGTGACCACGACCACGTCGTGGGTCTTGGGCGGGCCGACGGAAATGCGATAGTCACTCTCCACCACCGTCCTCGCTACCCGCACGGCGAAGGGTCGAAGGTCTCGGTCATAGACAATTAAAGGCACCCAGGCCTCCCGGTTTAGGTCCACCAGCGTCACGTGGTAATCCCGAGCCAGGGCCTGGTAACCGAAATTGCGGTAGCCGTCGAAGGTATCCGCCAGAGCGGCACCCTCGGCGATGACTATCTCCGCATTGGTCCGGCTTTTCAAGAACTCCAGCACCGCCCGCACCGCCTCCACGTGGGTGGCAGCCAGTTGCCGGGTGGTGGAGACGAAGTTGGGCTTAATGAGGATGGAATGTTTCTGGCCCACCGCTACATCGCCGGCGATCAGTTCCAGGGCCTGCGTGATATTAGCATAGCGGTCGTCGCCCTTAACCAGGGCAACCTGTGCCCGTGCCTTTTCCGCTCTCATCTTCCCTCTAAAAGGCCACCCTCCCCGCTACACGAACGAGAGTGGGCAAATCCAGGAACATGTTGGTGTAGCTGGCATTGGCCATGGGGCAATAGCACTCGTTGTGGCGGATGCTCCAGCGTAAAGCCTGGGCCTTGGGCGTCTGCCAGACCCGTGCGAAGTCGTACCCCATCTCCCGGAGGTTGCCGGCCGGGTCGGCCCGAGTACAGCAGGTCCACACGTCGCCATCGGGGGCGATGTGGGCCGAGGCCCACCCGGCATAGCACGGTATCACCTGTCGCTTCTCGGTGATTATCCTCTGTACCAGGGAATAATAGTCCATGCGAAAGGCCTGGGTGATGCGGGCGAATCCCCGGGCCCGCCCCTGGCGCATGGCATTGATCAGGAAGTTCGCCGCCAGAGCGTAAAGCTCCGGCGCGGGGGCGATGTCGCAGTCCACCGTGTCCAGCTCCACCCGCTGCTCGGCGATCTCGGTGACGAAGGAGTCAGGACCCAACCGGGAGAGCTCGGCATAGATGGCCGGGATACGCTCGACGTTGAATCTGGAGATCACCGTATGGATGCCCAGCACCAGGTTAGGGTAGTGTTTCAGCCTTTTGAGCCCATCGAAGGTGCGCAGGGCCAGCTCGTAATTGCCCGGCACGTTGCGGATGGCATCGTGCTCCCGGCCCACACCATCCAGCGACAGGTTAAAGATCACCTGGGCCCGGGGACAGGCCCTCAAGATGGCCTCGGCGCGCTCCGGGATGGCTTTCCACAGGATGCCGTTGGTGGGAATGGTGATCACCCGAGGCTGGCACAGGCGATAGGCGGTCGAGACTATCTCCACCAGGTCGTGGCGCAGGAAAGGTTCGCCGCCGCTAAAGGTCAGGTAGTACGGCGCTCGCCTCAGGCTGGCGAAGACGTGTTCGTACTCTTCCAGCGTTAGCTCCTTTGCCTCTTTCCTCCAAACGTTGCAGGTGCGGCATCGGGAGTTGCAGCGATAACACACGCTCACCACCAAGTTCAGCGGCAGCGTTCTCGGCCGGTCGGAGCGACGCGCCAGGATATATTGAGGGACCTTGGGTATCAATTCCAACATGATCTACATTAAGGCCTACGGCTCGCTCAAATCAAGGGTTGAGGTTTGAGTCCTAACACGTAATGATGATGGGCCCACGCCAGCTTCAACCACCAGGGCAGGGGCAGCCGGTCCAGAATGGCATATCGCTCCACCCGGGCCTTCAGCGCGGCGTCTTTGCCCAGGTAATAATCCATGGTGCTCCAGTGCCAGCTCTGGGCCGAGAACGCACCCTGCATTTTCCCGGACCTGATGCCGATCTTCCGCAGAAACTCCCTGGCTGGCATCACCGTGTCCGGCCAGGGCGGCACGTCCAGGACGCCCTCCTCCGCGATAGAGAGCTCAGATTGCACCAGGATCTTCTTGATCCGGCCAAGTTCGACCCACTGCTCGTCAACGGTGCGAAAGAATTCCCGATCCAAGGCATATTTGCGCAGCAAATATCCCACCTGCCAGCGATTGGGCATGGCAATGAAGACCAGCCTAGCCGCCACCCTGGTCATTTCCCTCAGCGTTGCCTCCGCCTGAGGCAGGTACCACAGGGCGGCGAAGTTCCACACCAGGTCGAAGGCACCATCGGAGAACGGCAAGCGGGATAGGTCCGGCAGATGCGCGGTCTCACAGGGCAGGCCCAGCTCGCCCCAGATGCGCTTGACCCCCGCCAGCCTCTCGGCGTCGTAGTCCACCAGGGTGACCTGGCAGCCGCGCTGGGCCAGGCGCACGCTGTTGATGCCCGAGACGCCGGCCATGCCGTAGATCGGCACCTCCAGCACGGCCCTCACCGGATATCGGTTCAGGACCCGGTCCAGGCAGTCGTTGAGCATGAAGCGCTCGTAGACCACGCCCAGGCCCTCGTTGTAATCGGTCAGGTATCTCTTCCAGGCTGGCTCCATCACTCGCTCCACACCTGGAGGCCCCGGGTATCGAAATCGAAATCCAGCACCTGGGCCCCGGCCAAGGCCAGCTCAGCGCGCACGACGCCGGCCTTTCCCGGCTGGCACAAGAACAAGAGACACCCTCCTCCGCCCGCACCCAAGGCCTTCCCACCTAGGGCACCATGCCTGGTAGCCCGAGCGAAGAGGGCGTCGATCTCCGGATTGGTCACCGAAGCGTGCAGCTTCGTCTGCTCAGCCCAGTTCTCCGAGAGCAGGCGGGCCAGCACCTGATAGTCACTTGACCGCAGCGCCTGGCGCATCCTCTCCGCCACCGCTTTGATGTGGTGAAGGGCGACCACCGTGGCCGGCTCCCCGCGCTGGAATGAGTCCATCACCGCCTGGATGATGTCCCCGGAGACCCTGGACCGGCCGGTATAGCAGAGGACAAGATCCCGCCGCAGGGCCTCCACAAACCCCGCTTCCAGCCTCAGGGCCTGAACCCGCACCTGCGGGTCCTGGAATTCCAGGTAGTTGAACCCTCCCAGGGCACTGGCGTATTGGTCCTGTTTGCCGCCCGGTACGTGGATCTCCTCCACCTCCAGGAGATGGGCCTCTTCCGCCACCTCCTGGGGCGAAAGGCCCCGGCCACCGACCCAGGAGAGGAGGCCCACCAGGGCGACCCCCAGGGAGGCCGAGGTGCCGGTGCCTGAGCCCGGCGGCATCTCGGAACTTACGCGCAGGTCTATGCCGGTGGTCACGGGGAACCGCCGGAGCGCGGCCTTGATCAGGTCCAGGTTGCCGTCGTAGTGTAACTCCCGGAGGCTATTGGCCCGAACGGTCATCCCGAAATCGGCGGAGGTGATGGAGACCGCATCGTCCTTCCGGGGCACCAGGAAGGCATTGGTGTAGCGGGCGATGGCGACGTTCACCACCGCGCCGCCCTCTTTACTGGAGAATGGCGGTACGTCGCTCCAGCCACCGGCCAGGTCCAGGCGCACCGGTGCCTTGCTCCGGTAGATCATCTCTGCCCTGCGAAGTGGATCTTGAGCGTCTCCCCCTGGAAACGGGCACTTATAGCCTCCAGGCCCACCATGGCCCGGGGCAGCAGGAGGTTTCGCCTCTGATGGCCCACCCTGATTATCAGCTCGTCGCCCGCCCGGGCCAGGTCTATCTCCTCCCTGGTCACCAGGGGAAGCGGCAACGATAACACGTAGCCGTCCCCCGTCTTCTCAATGGAATGGGTCTTCCCCTTGAAAAAGAACCTGGTTGGGTCTTCGTCGCCGAAGAGGGCCTGGCCCATGAGCTTCAGCATGTGGTGGCCGACCACCTCACGGTCAAAGAGGGGCACCTTCAGTATGGGCAGGGGGGCGAAGCAGTCCTCCACCAACTGGCCGTACCGGTCCTGGCTCTCTTTCCAGGAATCGAAATAGGCGTCCTGGACCGTTCCGGGAATGAGGCGGTTGGAGATCACCGCGTCCACCGGGTAGTTATACAGGTTCAGATAGGTGAAAGTCCGCTGGGCCTCCTTGATCACCATCTTCTCTGGGTTCAGCACCAGCCGCACCGAAGAGACCTCCGGATCGGAGAGCAACTTGTGCATCCGGTCCAGTTGCAACAGGAGCTCCTTGATGGAGTCGAAGACCTTATCGTCGGGCATTGGTATCCCCGTAAGCGGCTGGACCAGCGGCCGCAGGATCTGGGCGGCCTTGCGCTCCAGGGGGAAGATCTTCTCCAGCCACCAGCGGGCCACGTCCGGGACGGCCAGGAGGCGCAGCGTCTCACCGGTGGGGGCGCAGTCCACGATGACCAGGTCGTATTTGCCGGAGTCGTGGTGGGAGACGATCTCCAAGAGGCTGGCCAGCTCCTCCATCCCAGGGAAGGCGGTCATCTCCTCGGCCACCATCTCCTCCACCCCGCGCCAGGATAGAACCGAGGCGGCGTAGACCTGTACGGTGCCCCAGTGGCTCTCCAGTTCGTGGTAGACGTCCACCTCCTGCGCCCACAGCTCAGAGGCGATCCTCGTCGGCTCTGCAGAAATGGCAATGTCAAAGGAGTCGGCCAGGCTATGGGCGGCATCGGTGCTGAGCACGATAGTGCGGTAACCGAGCTCCGCGGCTCTTACGGCTGTGGCCGCCGCCACACTGGTCTTGCCTACACCGCCTTTTCCGGTATAAAGGATAATGCGCACAGAACCCCCTCACGCCGATGCACCACCGTACCACCACAAATCCAAGAGAGAACCGTCAGCCATAGTTCTTCAACTTTAGAGTCCGAAGGGCAATGCCCAGCGTCAGCCAAGTATACACCGGGCACCAGGGAGCGTCAAGGGAAAAAGGCATTCCGCTATCGGCTATAGCGCCACTCCCACCCTAGCAGGGAGCAGGGAGCTGCTAGCAGGGAAGGTGTCATTGCGAGGAGCCGAAGCGACGAAGCAATCCCCAGGTGCGATGAGATTGCTTCGCTTTGCTCGCAATGACTAGCGGCTCCATGCCCCTCACCCCGTCCCTCTCCCCACAGGGGAGAGGCGAGGTGAGGGGGCCTCTGTTGGTTCAGGAGTTGAACTCCTGAACCGGCCTGCCCCCTCTAGCCGTTCCCTGCTAGTTCAGCGGTCCAACACCGCGGCCTTGGTCCCGCTGTACAGGCCCACTGCGGCCAGGCCAGCAACCAAACCCGCCACCATGGCATTGACCGCGGCCATCGGGCCAGCACCGCTGCCCACGTAGGTGCCCAAGAGGTTCAGCGCCATCCCGATGGCCACGGCGATCACCGGATACCACCGCGGTGAGACCTCCGGGAAGACCCGCTTGATCATCTCAATCAAAGCCACGATCAGCGGCACCCCCGCCATCCCCAGAAACTCGCCCATCACACCTCACCCCCAAACCGGTAGATCCTCCTGCTAGACGTAGCAAGTAACAAGTAACCAGTACGGCAAGTAACCAGTAGACTGCTTACTGTCCACTGCTCACTGCCTCACGGGCCGCGGGCCATCGGGCCGCCGCCGCCAGCCGCGGTCGCACGCTCGTGGAAGGCCCAGATCTCCGCCCGCCGCCGCTCCCACGCCGCCAGCCCCCCTTCCGCCGGTTCATCGTCCGGCGAGTCCGGCCAGGGCGTATTTGCTTGCCGCGCCCGCTCGGCCTCTAGCTCTTCTTCCGTCCAGACCGAACGCCGCCGCACCGCAGGGTTACGCTTGCCGTTGCCGCCTGGAGGCCGGCCAGCCGCAGGCGGCCCGCCCGCCTTGAACCAGTCAAGCACCCCAGCGATGTTGACTGGGCTGTGCCCAGCCAGCCGCCAGGCATCAACGCACAACTTCCACCACTCCAGCAGCGTGGGATCCCCCGGAGCAACAGCCTCGTCCACCGCCTCCCGCTGGACGATGTTCGGCAAGGCGCCCAGCCGGGCGCGGGCATACTCAACCGCCGCGCTAAACCGTCTCCGGTTAGCCGTAGACCCACGTACAGGCGCGGGGGCGCGCTCATGCGCCCCCTCTTGATTCTTGTTAGTGATTCTTGTTACTGGTTCTTGTTCCAGGTGGCTAGGACGCCAGGGGTTGGCGCCTAGGACACCAGGGGATGGCGTCCCACCCACCAGGTTACCTGGCGTCTCAGGCACCAGGTTACCTGGCGTCTCAGGCACCAGGTCACCTGGCACAAGGGGGGCAGAGGCCCCCCTAACCCCCGTGGCAGGCCTCGAGGACGGCCTTGAAGGAGCCGGCTTTCCATCTGAGGGCTTTGCATTTGGGAGAACGATCAGCGCCGAGGTGCCAGGCCGGGGCTTGAGGGAGATAAGCCCCACCGCCTCCAGGTCCTTGAGGACAGAAGAGACCTCATGGCGGTCAATCGCCAGTTGCTCGGCGATGGTACACGTGGATGGCCAGGCCAGGCCAGCCGCGTTAGCGTAGTAGCACACCGCCGCATACACCGCCACGCCCCTGGCACCCCGCGCCTTGGCCGCCGCGTCGAAGTCGGCGCGGTACATCCACAGCCAGCCAGGCCGCTTGTCCACCACGCCGCTATATTCACTTTGCTCCCCGTCCACCACCCTCACCTTTCCGCCCGCTTCGGCCTCACTGCCGCACTCGCCACAAAGCCATATGGCGAACTACAGCCTTTTTCCGCCTAGCGCCAGGCGCTAAGATCACAACGGCCAATGCGATTGGCCTGCTACCCCAAAGCCGGCCAATAGCACCTCTGCTATCTGCCGCCTGCTTCGGCTACCTGTTACCTGCCCCAGAAAGCGCTCCAGGGCCCGGCGCACCACCGCGCTGAAGCTACGCCGCTCTTTGATCGTGACCTCCCGCACCCTGGCCGCCACCTCCGGCTCCAGCGCCACCGAATACTTGAAACGAGGCCGCCCGCGGGGGTCCACCAGCTTAACCGGTCTCACGTGTCGCCTCCTAGAACAGGTGTTCGCATTGGATTGTACCAGCAAAATTGCGAAAGTCAACATATTTGCTAGTCAAAAACCCTCAAATGAAAAAATAGGTGTTGACTTTTCGCATGAGGGCGTGGTATAGTGGCGTAGAACAGCCGTTCGTGGCTAGAAGGGATGGCTTTTCTCCTGATAAAGAAAAGACGGGCGGGTAAGAAGGACATAGCACTGGCGGAATTTGGCGAGTGACTGGGAGAGGAAGGGGTGATGAGCAGCAAACGCGATCTGGTACAGATAGATTCGCAAAAGACGTGGTTTTATCGTCGAGGGCGAACAAAAGGTTGGCCACTTAAGGAGTTATCTGCCATGCCCTTGGGAAAATCGGGAGGCTAACAGGATAGTTCGGTACATCTGCGGAGGAAATTAACTATGTCCCGCTCAGTTATGTTGCCCGTCGTTACCCTGATCGGCATCCTGTTGCTGGGCGCATGTGGCCCATCTGCCCGAGGGCCTATAAAGTTGAGCCAAAAGGATGCCGGGCGTACTGTGGAACTGCATACTGGCGACACGCTGAAGGTAACGCTGGGCGAGAAACCAAGCACTGGCTACCGATGGGAGGTGGCGTCCGGGGATACCGCCATCCTCAAGCAAGTTGGTGGGCGGGAGTTTAAATATGACATCGTCTCCTACATCACATCCCTACTCGGCGTTGTCGGCGGCGACAGCGGCGAGGCCACCTTTCGCTTTGCAGCCTCTACTTCAGGCCAGACGGTGCTAAAGCTGGTTCTCCGACGACCGGGGGATGGCCGGCTACTGGGGACCTACGAAGTGACGGTCGTAGTCAAATAGCCGTGATAACGCTTGCACGAGGCGCAGCACAGATAACCCGCCCCTGCCGCCCGCGCTGGGATGCCCAGCGCCCCCGTCATGCCCTTGCAATCCGAGCTCTGCGCGAACAGGTGCGATGAGACAGCCTGTTGTCGTGACTTGGTGTATAATTAGGCACAGAAGAATGGTGGAGGTATCGAGAGATGAGCAGAAGTGAGAAACGGCAGTTGCTCGGACGTTACATCGTCGCCGATCCCGAAATCTGTCACGGCAAGCCAACTTTTCGCGGCACGCGTATCATGGTTTGGCAAGTGCTGGAAATGCTTGCGGAGGGATTGGCCTGGGAGACCATCATCGAAGAATGTCATAACAGCATTACCAAGGATGCTATTGCCGAGGCTATCAAACTGTCGGGCGAGGCATTTCTCAAACATGCGGATGAGTTTGCGTTGGAACCCATACCTGCATAGGGGAAGAAAAAGGGACGCAACCTGTTTCTTGACATTTATGGAGTAGAGGATATATGCTTGAGGCACCATGCCAAGGATAGCAAGGGCAGTAGTTGAAAGGGTTCCATATCATGAGAGGAAAAGGGGGACAGGCTACTTTTTCATCCCTAGAT